>CAZJZM010000216.1:0-1866 GCA_964550485.1 Microcaldota archaeon
GGAAAGGGCTTTCCGTCCTCGATGACTGGGAGTTCTTGCTCCGAGCACTCTGAAAAAGTGATTGCCATGACTCCTGCAGATCGGCAATCTGGGGAACTTGTAAAACGTTCCCAAGCGGCCCCCGGCTGGATTCTGCTGCCGTTCTCCACTGACAGCAAAAACTCATCCTTCGGAGTAGGACGAAAGGCCTGAGACGTAGGCCTCCCATTCTGTACGAAATTTGGGTGGACCTGACGGAGCAAGTGGGTGTCAGCTTCCACTCGACAGCTCCTCAACATTCTGCTTCTCAAGCCTCTTCAACTCGTCGTTGAGTTTGCTCCTGCCTTCACGCCCACCGAGCGAGAGTGTGAGATCCGTGCAGGTATCATCCTTGAGATTTAGAGCCTGGTACACACCCTCCTGCCTTTCAATGTCAATTCCAAGCGATACTTCCCAATCATTCAGGCTCCACTCGGCTTGGACCCCGCCTTCGGCGGTGGGGTAAAGATGGGGCAGCGGCAAATCTGTATCAAAATTTGAATCGAATGCATCCGCCAACCGGTCAAGCTGATCCTTCGCAGGAGCCCGCCCTTTGCCATCGAGCCAGCCGTCAGAGAGCTTAGCCAACTCTTCAAGGCGTAAGGTAACATCAAGTGGGTCTAGCGGCGTAACGTGCTCGATTGATTCAAAGCCTTTCAGATGATTATCTCGATCTTTCCTCAAAATTCCTTGAATTAGCACGTATTCGTCACGACCAGAATTGTAGTTTCCGAATGCCTCCAAGATGGCGCTCTGATACAGGTCGCTGAGCTCAGCCTTCAACTTCGTGCCGTTACTGAGTTCCATTTCAAAACTGTTTCGACCCTTGTCGGCCTCTGGAACCCTGGCTCGCAATGTGGCTTCTTCTGTCCATTCCTTGGCTTGGGCGAAGCGCATCAACTCCTTTCTCGTGTCCGGTGTTAAGTTCGCGTGGCCGCTTTGGCGCTCGAAGGAAATCGACTCGCCGGAGCGCAGCCCGCGTCCAAAGTGATCAAAATAGTTCAGTAGCACTGGGGGCAGTCGTGGGGTAGAACCTTGCTCGGCAGACGCTATAGCCTCCACGATATCCGTTCTCGCTTGTTCGAAATACTTCAGATTGTTTGAAGTGGGAAACAGCCCGGCAAAAACGAGACATATGATCAGCTTCGCGCTGCCATCCTCCACCGCAGTTAGGTGCAGATCAACCCCATCGGTGAAGTTGCGCGGAATTCTCTCTCTTTCTGGGTGGCTATTTCGGAATTCCCATTTCGCCACCTCGACCAGCATCTCCTGCAGTGCGGAGAAGTCCTTCAACAGCTCCAACGGCACCGTGTGGCCCCGGAAGCGTTCGCCGTTCAATCTGGGTTCCAGGAACTTCTGTTCCACTTTTCACCCCATACCGCGTGGCCAATAAGCAACCGCCCACCCATCCCTATGGCGCTTCGCGAAGCCGCACATTCAATTCCCGATTGTCAGCCCAGTGTACATATTCACACAATACCGGAGCAACGATTGAATCAACACCCTCAGGTAGGTGTGTGAATCTATTCAACACACCTTAGACGGCCATCGAACCCGAAAGCATCGTCACTGGATCCTAATGCGCTTCCCAAACGCACAACGGCCACCCCGAAAGGTGGCCGTTGACTTTGCTGTTAGCCGAGCTGAGCTTACCGCTCGTTCTTGCGCCAGTTGATCAAGTCGCCAAGCGTGGTGGTTGAGCTCGAGACGGGAGCCTTGTGGCCGCCGCCGCGTTCGCCGCGGCTTTCAGACTTGTAGTCCTGAACCTCGGCGCGGCTGGCTTCGTGGCCGCTGACGGCGCGCAGGCTCAGGCCTACCTTCTTCTCTTCCACGTTGATCTTGATGATC
>CAZJZM010000217.1:0-1858 GCA_964550485.1 Microcaldota archaeon
TTGGAAGCCCTGGACCTCCTCCGCCGCCTGGGCTGCCGCCTCCTCCGCAGCCTCCGCAGCCGCAGCCTGTGCAGCTTGGCGTAGGTGGGGTGACAGTTACTGTAACGCTTGCCGGGTTTGAAGTCGCCGTATCATTTGGCCTGGTGCCCAGGTCCGTTGCGGTAACATAATAATTGAATGTTCCCGCATTTCCTCCGATTATGTTGAATGTGGCTGTAGTGTTCGTTGTTGTTATTGAACTGACTGCGGCGTTGTTGTTCGAGGCGTTGAACAGTTCGTATGTATAGTCTCCTGTTCCTCCTGCCACTGCTGCGGTCTCGGTTGCAGTGCCTCCCTGCGCTATTGTCTGCGAAGTGGGTGCCAACGTTACTGAAAATGCATTGCCCACTATGAGGACGTTGTCTGTTAGCGAGTTTGCAGTTTGAATCGGCACTCCCTGGGAGTTGAGGTCGTTTGCAGATACATAGTAGGGGAAGATGGAGCCGATGCTGCCAGTTGGGCTTATTCCCAGGGTGCTCAAGGTGGATCCCGTTATTGTGTTGCCTGAACCTGAACTTCCTGTGTACCACTGCCATCCGTATACTCCTGTTCCTCCTGATGCGTGCGCAGTTAGCGTCAACGCCTGACCGCTGTCTATTTTAGGCGACATCGGCGTTATTGTAGGCGCTAGCGCTATGAGCGATGGTTCCACAACGATGCTGGCCTGGTTTGATCCGGCCTTTCCGCCTGCGCTGTCCGTAATGTTCACAGAATAGAGATAATTTCCTGTTGTAGCACCGCCCACTATGGTTATGACGTTAGTACCAGCACCGATTCCATTGAATGGAACTACGTTTAAGGAATTTGTGGCATTATACCATCGGTATGAATATGGTGCGCCCGTGCCGCCTGAAGGATGTGCAGTCAACTGGATTGACTGGCCTACGTCTATCTCAGGGTCCGATGTTATTATTACATTCGGAGCCGTGTGGACTATAATCGTGTTTGGCGGTGAGCTGAATAGGATTGTTGGGAAAATTCCCTGATCGGTGCCGATTCCGTTGTATGTCAGAGTGGCATAGCTTGAAGGGTTCGAAGAGATGTAGAGCGCCTGGAAGGTGAAGGTGGTGCTGCCTCCTGGCGTTGCTATTATCGCATTCGTGCCCTGCTGCTTTGATCCGGTTATATTGTATAATTCGACGTTGAATGCGCCCGTTCCTCCATTTTCAGTTAGCGTGTAGGTTTCAGTCTGGCCCGAGTCTAGTATTGCATTGCTTGGAACCAGAGTGAGTGTTGGAATAGGGTTGACTGTCACAGGAGCATTGCCTGTAGAGACTGAAGTTGTTGGCGTTGCAGAATCTGTTATCTTTGCGCAGTAGATTGTGTTTACTATTGGAGACACGGTGAAGGTTGTTGATGTGCCTGACACGCTATTTGTATTGATTACATTTCCTGATGCCGAACATGAGGATACTCCTGAATAGAGGTTTATTGTGTATCCCGGAGTTCCGCCCGTGTATGAGACGGTGATTGTTGAGGATTGGCCTAGGTCAATCGTTGAAGGAACCGCTGTTATTCCGTTGCTAACTATTGCGAGAGCGTTGTTGACAGTCACTGTAACTGACGCAGTGTTTGAATAGACGTTTACGCCGTCAGTTGCCTTTACTGAGATTGTGTAGGGCGTTACTGAGGCCGTTGCACCGGTGACCGTGCAGGTTGTTGAAGATGAGGTGCATCCCGTTGAGACTGTTAGGCCTGAAGGAACTGTCCAGGTGTAGGTGAATGGAGGTGTTCCTGTTCCTGCGGTTATCGTTGCGGTGACTATGTCAGACTGGCCGACGTCTATCACTGGAGCGGTCTGGGAGATTGTGAGTACTGG
>CAZJZM010000218.1:0-1856 GCA_964550485.1 Microcaldota archaeon
GCCTACATATACATCGTCTCCAATTTTGTAAAGATTCTTCAGCATTTTCGCTATCCTTTGCTTATTAGTTTTGTCAAACTTTCTCGCATCGCCGACTATCTTTTTGTCTAAGAACTTTCCGCTTGCTAGCACTTTGACAATGTGCCTAAGTGCCTTGTCCCTTTTTTCATAAGGTTCTAATGTGTTGCAGCGCATTATGCTCATATCATATACCCCTATGAGCTTAGCTGTCTTCTTTTCTGGAGGCCTTAGATTAAAGTCAGAATAATGCACAAGATCAGAAAATTCCTTTGCAAATTTTCCTTTGACCTTCAAGTTTCTGTAAGTTATTTCAGTAGCACAGTACTTTTCATTTTCGCCGACAATCGCAACGTCGCAGATTCCGGCTACTTTACTCAATGCGTTGTCGTCCCAGATGTGGTGGTCAAGCCAGATGACTCTGCCGCTGTTCTTCTTTACCTTCTGTATTATTTTTCTATAACCGTCTACTAGGGATTTATTCATCCCGAGATCTGTTAAGAACAGCACTGTTCCTTTCTCCTTGCCAGCGATTCTTTCAACAGATTTCTTAATATGTGCCATTCCCCCCTTCGAATAGTCAGTGAAGAAAATTCTTTCCAGAGGTATCTTGTACTTGATGCGGATCAGCGCGGCACTTCCCAGTCCGTCGATGTCATTCGCATGAGTCACGGAAAGTATTTTCATGATCAGAACTGGTTATTCAAGAATAAAAAGCCTTGTATCATCAAAACGAGGGAGGAGAAAAATATTATAGTTAAGTATAAATATCTAAATCCTGTCAATAAACAGTTGGGGATAACGTTGTTCATGCAAGATAAACAAAAGGTAAGAGTTCTTGATGGTTCCGAGCTTGTTGCACTGAGGAGACCTGCGCCGGAATTCAGAAGCCAGATAGCGCCAATCGGAGCGTTTTTATACACCATTAACAGTGCGTTAGTTTTGGATACCGCTTATCAGTACACAGACATAATCAATGAAAGAAATAAGCCCACTGATAGTGTAAATCAGGCTGTATATAGGAGGACCTATGTTTTTTCTATGGGGAAGTTTACGCCTAAAAACGACAGGTTTTTTGTAAGGGAAGAGATAGGCAGGAACTTGGAAATGACTGTTGTTAACGGAAAGATTGAAACGCTGGTTCCCGATCCTGCTAATGTACTTACTGTACAAAATGTTAAGCGGATCGCTGAGGTGGGTTTTAAGTTCATAGATGCGCCGTCTGATGGGCAACAACCCAGTACTCTTATCCAACCAATACTACCAAACATAAACGCTCTTCCTCTCGAGGATAGGGGCTTTGCCGGAATAATACGCATAATACCACTCAATGAGCTAACGTACAACGTTAGCTGCAGCGGATCCGAACCTAAGCTTCAACCGATTCTGGAGTTGTTAAAGGACACGATATTGTATGTCGGAGTGCACTTTGTTAATCCAGAAATGACAAGACTGCATTGAATAGGCAGTGACGAGCGAAATAGTCGCCAGGATCGAAGAAAATGTCTAAATATCCGAATGCTCCTATGGGGATTAGATTTTGATGGTAATCGCTATCCAGAAACAGATGCCTCCTGTGGCCATGCGCTTGCCGGTGGAGAAGAACGTCGCCACCCTCCAGAGAATTGCAATGAAGTAAAAGGCTGACTTTCCAAGCTTTTCAGCATTCGTCAACGTGTTTATTAAGTCTACGAAGGGAGTCAGAGAGGTAGTTTCCTATAATGCGCCGCCCGAACTCCCGCAGGAATTGACAGACTATATCTTTCCTCCTGATCTCACCACTCATCTCTTATTTTTCATAGGAGAGTTGCGTACTGAAGATTTAGATAGACATGTGG
>CAZJZM010000219.1:0-1855 GCA_964550485.1 Microcaldota archaeon
ATGAATTTCAGACCCGGATGGGTGAGGATTCCGAGCCCGACCCGCAGTTCTTTGTTGAAAGCTGGACGATGGGCGTGAGCGCCGCGATGGAGAGCCTGCAAAAGCGGCGCCAGGTGCAGGCGGCCCGCGCTCGTCACAGCCACTCGATGCGAGAGATCCAGGATCTCGGGACACTGGCTTCCATTCTGGAGAGGGAACTGGGAGCGGAATTCCACTCTTCAGTGAGCATGGACCAGAACGAGGAATACCGGGAAGCCAGCCAGCCTTTGCTCTCTGCCGAAGAACCGGAATGGGACCCGCTGGTCGAGGAGTGCGAGAGCGCGCAGGAAGCATCCCAGCCCATGACGCGGGAACGTGCCTACCGGCTGCTGGAAGTGACCGCAACCAGCACAGGTCCTCAGATCAAGGCCGCCTACCGGCGCAAGGTAAGCCAGTGGCATCCTGATCGGTTGGCGCACCGCGGCGAAGACCTGAGGCTGTTGGCGAACCGGCAGATGGCGGCGATCAACGAGGCCTACCGGCTACTGCGGGATCAGGCGTAACGCGAAAATCGAATCGTCATTGCGCATGGCAAGAAGCGTCAGGGCACGGCTTTTGAGGCTGCGGAAAACCTACAGTTGAGGCGGTGTTTTGAAAGGGCACGACTTTAGTCGTGTAGCAAATGCCTGATAATAAAGGGTGGGCTTTAGCCCCTGAGGGATGGTTCTCGGAATTTGTGACTTCCGCCACAGCCTGTTAGCCGCGCTTCAAGTTCAGCAGAACCGGTGTGGGCGTTAGAGGTTGCGAAAAAGGCACAATCCCATGCGAAATCCTCTAAAAACGCCCCTCAGGGGCTAAAGCCCTTGTTGATTTTACAGCTACTTACGGCACGACTAAAGTCGTGCCCTTTCAAAACACTGCCTCAATCATCGTTTTTCCGCAGCCTGTTTAGCCCCTGAGGCATGTTCTTCGGACCTTGCCGCCGGAATATTGCCAATTCTCCCCCAAAAAAACGCACCGACAATCGTTCGTCCTCACCACCGGCCCAAAAGGTCTTCGGGGATAGTTGGATATAGTCTCTGTTGAGGCTAGATCATGCAGAAGATCGTCGATTTCATCCTGGAACTGGACAAGCTCAAGGGAGTGACGCGGAAGACCCGTCCAATCGGTCTCGACCGCTATGAAAACTCAGCGGAACACAGTTGGCAGATCGCGCTGATGGCTGTGGCGCTGGAGCGGTATGCCGCGTCGCCGGTCGAGATCAGCCGGGTGATCGGCATGTTGCTGGTGCATGACATCGGTGAGATCGACGCCGGCGATGTCATGGTGTTTGTAGAAGGCGGCTGGGAAGAGCGCCAGGCGGCTGAATTGGCGGCGGTGACACGGATTCTCGGGATGCTGCCGGATCCGGAGGGGACAAACCTGCTGGCGCTGTGGCGGGAGTTCGAGCTCGGGGAAACCCCGGAAGCCCGTTTTGCCCATGCCGTGGACCGGGCCATGCCGGTCTTGCTGAATCTTTCGAACCAAGGCCAGAGCTGGGTTGAAAACGGGGTCAGCTATGAGCGCGTGGTGCGGCGCATCGAGCGGGAGATCAACGCGGGTTGCCCGGCGCTTTGGGACTATCTGGAGGGCCGCCTCGAAGAGGCTCGGCAGAAGGGCTGGTTCGGCGCCTGAAACCGGTTGTCCGGTCTCCAAAGTAAGGCATTCCGAAATGCGGTCTCGGATGCAAGTCACATTCATGGATTTCTGGCTCAGGACACTCGTGTAGTGCCCCAGATGTTCTTCTCCAGAATTAGCAAAATACAAAAGCAGATTCTTCGTTCACCACCCCCAAACTGAAGAACGTTTGGGGCCCCGTTCACTCAGAATGACAGCG
>CAZJZM010000220.1:0-1851 GCA_964550485.1 Microcaldota archaeon
ATCCCTATATTTAAAAACTTTTCCTTTAAAAATCATTTTTTTACCTTCCTTTTATCAATTTTTTAATAATTTTTCTAACTGATTAAAGTTCTTCAGGTGAAGCAATCCTTCCAAGAATTGCGCTTGCTGCCGCAACTGCAGGGTTTGAAAGATAAACTTCGGATTTCGGAGAACCCATGCGTCCTACAAAATTCCTGTTTGTAGTTGCCAGTGCTCTTTCGCCTGCAGCAAGTATCCCCATATGTCCGCCAAGACAGGGCCCGCATGTAGGGGTCGAAACTGCGGCTCCCGCATCAATAAATATGTCCATAAGCCCTTCTTTGATCATCTGTTTAAAAACAGCCTGGGTTGCAGGGATTATGAGGGTCCGAAGGTTCTTTGAAACCTTTTTGCCCTTCATTATTTTAGCGGCAATCCGCATATCTTCAATCCTTCCGTTTGTGCAGGATCCGATCACAACCTGGTCAAGTTTTACATTACCTGCTTCACTGATACGCTTTACATTTGAAGGAAGGTGTGGGAAAGCTACAACCGGTTCAAGCTTGGATGCATCATACTCAATAATATCCGCATATTTTGCATCTTTATCGCTTTTATAAAACACCGGTTTTCTTTCACTTCTTCCCTTAAGGTATTTCTTTGTAATTTCATCAGGCTCAACAATCCCGTTTTTCCCGCCTGCTTCGATTGCCATATTGCACATAGAAAGACGGCTTTCCATTGAAAGCGATCTTATGGCATCTCCCGTAAATTCCATCGAACGGTAAAGCGCCCCGTCAACCCCAATTTGTCCGATAATATGCAGGATCAAATCTTTACCTGACACCCACTTGGGAAGTTTCCCTGAAAATACAAACTTGATGGTTTCAGGCACTTTAAGCCATACTTTTCCGGAGATCATTGCAGCCGCAAGATCAGTGCTGCCAACTCCGGTAGAAAAAGCGCCCAAAGCCCCATAGGTGCAGGTATGGGAGTCCGCACCGATAATAAGATCCCCCGCAGTCACAATACCCTTTTCCGGAAGAAGCGCATGCTCTACGCCTACCTCACCAACTTCAAAATAGTATTTAAGCTTCTGTTCCCTTGCAAAATCCCTAAGTATCTTTGACTGTTCCGCAGACATAATATCTTTGTTTGGCGTAAAATGGTCAGGCACCAGTACGACTTTCTTCTTATCAAAAACTTTTTCTGTTTTTGATCTTCTAAACTCGCTTATTGCAATAGGCGCCGTTATATCATTTCCCAGGCAAATATCCGTAGCTGCCCAGATAAGTTCTCCGGGCTTAACTTCTTTCTTACCGGCATGTTTAGCCAGAATCTTTTCTGTGATGGTCATTCCCATATTATTTTCTCCTTTAATTGTTTATTAAATCCCTTTTGTTTTATTTGATGCTTTTGCCCTTGCTATTTTAGAAAGAGCCGACAGGTATGCTTTTGCGCTAGCTTCGATAATATCCGTGGAAGTGCCCCTTGCATTTACTTCTATAGAGCCTTTTTTAACACGGACACTAACTTCACCCTGTGCATCCTTACCCGAAGTAATCGATCTAAGCTGGTAATCAAGAAGCGAAACATCTTCCTTGATCACGTTGTTAATAGCTTTGTAAGTAGCATCTACCGGACCGTCGCCAATTGCTGCTGAACTTGTCACTTTTCCGTTTGCTTTAATGGTAACTGTAGCGGTCGGAGTAATGGAATTACCCGTTGCCACATAAAGGTTCTCCAGGACATACCCGGTTTCTGAACCGGCTTTACCGACAGCTTCCATAAGAGAAAGAAGATCTTCATCAAATACTTCTTTTTTCTTATCGGCGATGGTCAAAAACTTTGCATACAACTGGTTCAGCTCTT
>CAZJZM010000221.1:0-1847 GCA_964550485.1 Microcaldota archaeon
AAGGGAGGTTATAAATGTTCAATAGCAAAGCTGAAGGTGCGCTGAATGCATTTCTCGGCGGACTTATCCTTATTGCTGTTGTTGCCATTCTGGTCAAGAAAGGCAATGCTACCTCTAGTGTTTTGAATAGCGCCGGTGCCGCCGTTGGTAGTTCGCTTTATGCTGCCGAGGGTTCGCCTCAACCTCCGAAGGTGTAAACATGGAAAATTCAATTGTCAAGAAACTTCCAGATATACGTATTGAAACTATCCTATTACTAATGGCGATAACTATTGGACTTACTGTTATTCTCGTTAGGCAAATGGAGCGAGATTTACGAGCGCTTGAAAATAATGTTTATAACAATAGGATAAATATACTTGCCGCAGTAAGAAAGCCATGCGGTTGTAAAGATGCTGAAACTGACGCTAGCGATATTGCAACTGCTAGCGCAGAAATGGAGGTAGAAAATGGGATCGCAACAGCCGGAAATGAACACCCCGGCAGTATTGCCAGCGATATCTAACGATCTACCTTCTGCCGATCAACTTTACAATCCCACATTACCTAGCGATATTGTAGTTTTTGGCGTTGAAACTAGCGAAGCTAATTCTTTCTTTCCCGCTACATCTATAGATATTGGTAATCGTGTAGATGCGTGGGACCCCTGGACTCATGCCGATGTAGCTAAAATGCGTGACTGGTCAATGCCCATTAGTGGTGAAGATAATTATGGTGAACCTAGCGATTTGGCAAATGCTAATGATTTTATAGGTACGTGGGGCGGTATGCCCTATCCTGTTAGAGATTATAATGACGAGGCACCTAGCGTAGCTTATGTTCCTAAGACTGGCGCATTTGATTCTAGTGGTCCTGCCGGTCAATATGCAGGAGCACAAATGAATGTCCAATCTGTTATACAAAATGCAGCTGCCCAAGTAGATGATTATTGGTCTGTTTTGTTAGGGGTGGGATAATGCCAATTGCAACCCATTTGGTACGTTTGGGCCATCCCCAGATTTCTAATCCCGCTAACGCCAATGCGCTTGAAACTGACATTCATCAGGACTATACAAATCTCCCAAATCAACCTGTAATGGGTTCCGCTCAAACTGTTATTGATAAAGCACAAGGATTCGAAAGTGTAATTCCTGCGGTTGGGGATCGGCTAACTTCCGTTACTGCTAATGTGAAAGTTCCGATTAGAGCAGTTGCAACTAGTTGGGATCATTTTGAGCATGTAACTGTGCCGGTAGGTAGGCCAGTAGATGAACTAATACCTTGGGGACATAGCTAATGCCCGATGAACCCTCAAATTCTGGCGTTGGCAAAACCCTAAAGAAAAAGGGACCTTTAGGTATTCCCTCAATTGCCTGGGTGGGAATTGGTCTAATTGTTGGCTATTTAGTTTACCGTTGGTACGAAAACTATTCAGCCACCCAGGCCGCTAATGCTGCTAATTCTGTTGGTAGTTCTACTGGCGGCAGTACAACCGCAGAAGGTGACGGAACTACTGGAACGGGCGATACAACTACCGGAACCGGAACAACTACCGGAACCGGAACAACTACTGGAACCAGTACAACTACCGGAACTGCTAATCCAGGTGGTCCTATTAGTTATGGTCCTTTCGGGGATTTTGCTAATTGGCTTAGTGCAGCTCAGCAATGGGCTACCAACAATGGATATACGGCTAGTGATATTGCCGGTGGATTCGGTAGTTGGGCTACCGGTAGTTGTGTTTCCGGTGTTCAATATACGATGATTGATAACGCTATTGCTGCATTAGGACAACAACCGCCAGGTGGTCCAAATAGCTTACAACAATGCCAACCTGTCACCCCTACCGGAACGGCTACGGGAGGCGG
>CAZJZM010000222.1:0-1845 GCA_964550485.1 Microcaldota archaeon
CGCTGGTGACGTTCTGGTGGTTGGCCACGTTGAAGAAGTCGCCCGTCAGTTCCAGGTGGTAGGGCTTTTCGTTGATCTCCCGCACGAACTGTTTTTCGAGGCGCATATCGGCGACCATGGTGCGCTTCATCTGGTAGGTGTTGCGACCGATCGCGGGAATCCAGTAGTTGGTGCCCGCGCCATTCCAGCTGGAACCGTAGGCCGAGTAGGACGGGTAGCCGCTGCCAATGGTGGCGGAGAAGGGAAGGCCGTTTTGCGCCTGGAATTCCGGATTGAAGCTCCAGTCGTTGGCCAGCAACTTCAGCAGGCTGTTGCCTTCGATCTTCGGGGAGTTGATCAACGCCCAGGCGATGAAACGGTTTTCCACGTTGAAGTTGGAGTTTCCGTAGTTGCCGCCCTTGGGGTAGCCGTCGATGTTGTAGGGATCGAATGCGCCGCTGCTGAGGGTGGTGGTGGATTCGTTCTGGTTATCGTCCAGGGCGTGCGACCAGGTGTAGCTGACGTCGTACTGGATCAACGGAGAGGTCTTGTTCAACAATTCGACGACTCCGGCGTTGTAGCTGGAGTTGATGTTGCTGAACAACTCGTTCACCGCGCCGAAGTTGGTGTTCAGGACGTTGGTATAGGTGGGAACCGTGAACATCGCTCCGTTGGCCAGTTTTCCTGCGCCGGTGGAATCGGAGACGGTGATCACGCTTTGGACGACGCCGTTCGGAGTTCCAGTGGCGGCGGTGTTGGCGGTGGGGTTCAGGTTGATGTTGACGGCGTTGGGCAGCTCACGGGCCATGGCGCCCATGTAGCTGAGCTGCAGGACGGTGCCGTGTCCGAGGGACTGCTGCACGGAGAGGTCGAATTCGTGCACTTCCGGGTTGCGGAAGTTGTTGCTAAAGAACTGCGAGCTGGGCGCCGAGCCGCTGGCGGAAGAGATGATGTTCGGGAAGATCGGCGAGGTGGGGTTGTTGGGCTTCAGGGAAGCAGAAACATACTGGCCCGCAGGGCTGCCGGTATTGAGCAGGTTGTTGAGTAGTACGCCGTTGGTGATGCGGCCGAAGTAGAGGCCGTATCCAAGGCGGAGGGTGGTGCGCCCGGTGCCGAAGAGGTCGTAGGCCAGTCCGAGGCGGGGGCCGATGTTGGTCTTGTCGCTGGGGTGGTTGGTTAGGTTGGCGTTGGCAGCCATCGGAGTGCTCGAGCAACTGGCGAGAACACTGGATGCAGGAGCGCTGTAGGGGATAGCGCCGCACAGGCCGCCACTTGCACTGAGATAGGGAACAAAGCTCGGACCGGCCGCGCCGGAAGGCGTGTAGGGAACGGTCAGCGCAGCGTAGGGGGCGGGAAGCGCTTCATAGTCGTAGCGCAGGCCGATGTCGAGCGTCAGGCGGGGGGTTACCTTCCAGTGGTCTTCGGCAAAGAAGCCGTAATCCATGGTGTCGATGGCCCAGGTGGAAGGTCCGAAGCCCTGCACGAAAGTGCCGCAAGGCGCCTTGCCGGTGAAATTGGTGGGGCTGCTGGTGGCTGTTTCCGGTCCGGTCACCGTGCTCGTGCTGTTGCAAACGCCGGTGGCGCCGCCTTCGTTGAGGACATCGGCGAAGTAGTTGCCAATGTAGCTGTAGGTGTAAACGCCGTTGCCCTCGTAGGTGTTGTTCATGATGTCGTTGTTGTGGAGCAGGTCCACGCCGAACTTGAGGTTGTGGTTGCCCTTTTGCCAGGCGGCGGTATCGCCCACCTGCCACTTGCGCTCGTCGGGCAGCGCCTTGCGATATCCGTAATAGACCGATCCGAGGGTGAAACCGATCGAGGTGTCGAGGCCGATCTGCGGCACGTTGGGCGAGAAATCGCCAGCGGCGG
>CAZJZM010000223.1:0-1823 GCA_964550485.1 Microcaldota archaeon
CGCGAGCCATTTCCTGCGACAACCGCATGGAAAAGATTTTTGGATTATCTGATGTATGGCATCGGCATCATCGCTCCTCTCGCACTCTTGCCACAAATTATTCAAATCTATACGACAAAAAGCAGTCTAGGCGTTTCGCTACTCACATGGATGCTCGTTGCGTTCTTCAACGCGCTCTGGGCACTCTATGGTGCGGTGCATAAAGATAAACAACTTTTTTTCGCGAATGCGTTGATGGTGCTCTTCGATTTGATTCTCATTGTTGGTGTTTTGACGTATTGAAAAGAGAAGGGAAATAGCGTACGCTCGAAATGTGCGAAAGCCCTAAAACATTCAACAACTGAATGTTCGGGCGAACAATTGTGAAGCAATTGTTTTAGCCGAGATAGCTCAGTTGGTAGAGCACATTCATGGTAAGAATGAGGTCGTCGGTTCAATCCCGACTCTCGGCTCAAAAATAGTTATCAACATACGACCAATTCCTCATTAAGTAGTTGGTCTGCGTTTGTTGTAATATAGATATATGAACCCTAAAAAACCAAGACCGAAATGTCCTGTTTGCGGGGAAGAACCGTTTCGATCTTCGTATAAATACTGTAGCAATGCGTGTCAGCATGAGTTTCAATACCGTACATTTATTGATAAATGGAAGTGTGGGGAAGTGCGAGGGCTCAATTCAATGGGGCTTGTCTCGGATTCGGTGAAAAGATATTTACGCGAGAAGTATGAAAACAAATGTTGTTTGTGCGGGTGGTCTAAAATAAATCCGAAAACAGGCGTTGCGCCACTTGTTGCCGATCATATCGATGGGAATTGGAAGAATAATTGCGAATCGAATTTGCGGCTCATTTGTCCAAATTGTGACGCACTTAGTCCGACATACGCTGGAGCAAATAGAGGAAACGGAAGAGAAAATAGAGCGATGAGTAAAAGAACACTCACCGCACGAATGCTCCGACAAAGAGATTCTCGTTCATAAAAACGTGTGTTATTCTCTTGATGTGCCACCCTAGCTCAGTTGGTAGAGCATCGCATTCGTAACGCGAAGGTCCGGAGTCCGATTCTCCGGGGTGGCTCAGAACAAATCAGAATAAAAAAAACGAGCTCGACGCCACCTAAAATCAGGTGATTCCGAGCCCGTGTTGCTAGTTCAGTTTTTCTTCAGCGTCGCGGATGAGCCGAAGATGCTTCCAAAGCACCACATCTTCATCAAGCTCGGCGATTTCCGCGCGGTCGAAGGTTTTAACCACGATCTCAATGCCATCTTCGTCGCCGGTCTTGGTGTGCGTGTCGAGCTTCTCTTCCGAGACTTCCGCCACGCAGAAGTGCGGGAGATAATACTCTCGGGTGCCTCGCCCCGAATCGCCGTACCACCACTTGACTTCAGTGGATGAGAGCTCGATGCCGGTTTCTTCTTTTACTTCGCGGATTGCGCCGGCGATGACGCCGAACTCATCGTTTTCAACTTTGCCGGCGTCACTTGGCTCGATGCTCCCACCTGGGAGCTTGAAGCGAGGGTTTGTTTTGGCTGTGTCCTTTACCAGGACGGTTCTGGTCGGTGAGACAATGTACGTCATCACCGCCCCAAGGTCTGTCCGAGTTTGCCGTACTACTGAAAGAACTGTGCTTGCGCTCATGGCGGGCACCTCCTGCCGGCTATTATACACAATACATTTATCCTGTCAAGTACTCATAAATATTTGATATACTAAACCGAATGGACGAGAAAAATGAAAGACGCTTACAAGAACTTGAAGCGATGATGGCGTCGTCGGATTTTTGGTTGGATAAAGAGAAGGCGCAGATGTTCGTGCAGGAATATC
>CAZJZM010000224.1:0-1817 GCA_964550485.1 Microcaldota archaeon
ACTTTGCGGAACACCGGATTCAAGTTGTCTTTGTGCTTCTGAAGGTAATCCATCAACTCGGACGGCACGGGCGCGGCGAAGGCCTTGTCGGCCATCGCCGAACGGTCCCGCGCGTCGCCGAATATTCCAATCTCATTCTCCACTTGAACCATGATGACGCGGTGGGTCGGGTCCGTTTCCCGGACATGGCGCATGAGGGCCGCAAAGGCGCGCGAATCGGCTTCCCAATTGTTCGCGCTGAAGGTGGAGAGGTTCTCGGCGGTCTGGCCTTTTTGGATCTGCGCGCGCGGGAACTGCTCCTGGTCGGCTTTGACCCAGGGGGGCGCGAAGTTGGACTGGCCGTTCTTCCAACTCCCGAACCAGAGCAACACGACGCGCAGGCCGTACTGCTTTGCGTCCTTGATCGCCGCATCCACAATCTTGAAATCGAACTTGCCCTTCTCAAGCTCAATCCAGTTCCATCCAATGGCAATCGCCGTGGTGTTGTGGTACGTAGCCACCATCACCTCGTCCATGTAGCGCAGGTACTCGAGGTTGGAGGGCGCGCTGGTGGGCGGTTCCCCGCCAAGAATCAGGAAAGGTCTCCCGTCCACGATCATCTGCGTGGCCAGGCCGCGCTTTTCAAGATGCGGAATGGAGGGGTCGGCGGGTTTGGTCTGCGCGGAGGCGGAGATTGCCAGGGCGCAGACGACAGCGGCGCAGGTTCGACTGGGGAGTTTCATAATATTATGGAATTGAGTCGGGCCGGATTCCCTTTTGCCCCCGCGGCCCGCGTTGGCGGCGCGGGAGTGATGCGGAACTGGTTTATCGCTCACACTCATGCTGGCCGCATGGTGTGTGAAAGGCCGCGGATTGTCAAACAACAACCGCAGCCTGCTTCCGGCGCGGGCTTTCTTGATCCCATTTTCGATTGAGCTTCAATCCGCCGTCCGCCTTCGGCATGATCGGTTGCAAATGTACCGCGGACGATTAGCGCCTTCGCCAACGGGCTGGTTGCACACCGGCCATGCGCGCACGTTTTGGACGGCCCAACAGCGGGCTGCGGCCGCGGGAGGCGCGCTGGTGCTCCGCAATGAAGACTTGGATGCCCGGCGGTTCCGGCTGGAGTTTTATGACGCGATGATGGAGGACTTGCGCTGGTTCGGATTCCAATGGCAGGAGGGGCCGGACTGCGGCGGCCCGTTCGGCCCGTATTCCCAAAGCGGGCGCGGCCATCTGTATCGGGCGGCCTGGGAGAAGTTGCGGAAGTCGGGCTGGATATATCCGTGCCGCTGCTCGCACCAGGATGTCTTGCGCGCCTTGCGCGCCCCTCATGCCGGCGAAGAGGAACCGGTCTATCCGGGGACTTGCCGGCCCGCGACGGGATTCCCATTTCACGCCCCGGAAGCCAATGGGGCCAACTGGCGGTTCCGCGTGCCGGACGGGGAGAAGATATGTTTTACAGACGGCTTGTTTGGCCCGCAACAATTCCAGGCGGGACGCGACTTTGGCGATTTTGTGGTTTGGCGGCGCGACGATGTCCCGTCCTATCAACTGGCCGTGGTGGTTGACGACGGGGCGATGAAGATAACCGAAGTCGTGCGCGGCGCGGATTTGCTCCTTTCGACAGCGCGCCAGTTGTTGCTGTATCGCGCGCTGGAGTTGACGCCCCCGGCTTTTTACCACTGCCCGCTCGTCACGGACGGGGCCGGAGTGCGCCTGGCCAAACGCCACGACGCGTTGAGCCTGAGAACTCTGCGGGCCAAAGGCATGACGCCGCAACAATTGCGCGAAGGCTGGTAGGGAGTCGTGATGCGGAGGAAACGCAACCGCATCCG
>CAZJZM010000225.1:0-1817 GCA_964550485.1 Microcaldota archaeon
AATTTTCACAATTTCCTCCGCTTCGGCTTCCGCCGCCGGATCGCTCACCTTGTCGCTCATGGAAAGGAACTGGCCTGTCAATAAAATGAAGTACTTGCCCGCGAAATCCGCGTCCAGTTCGTCTCCTTTTTTCCTGACGGCGTACTGCCCCGCCTGCCCGGCGGCCGCGATGCGGGCGGCGGCCACCCCGGCCGGGGTCCGCCCGCGCTTTCCCGCCAGGGTTTTGACACGCCGCCGGGAATGAATTTTGTGCTCCACGGCCTTGATGTAGACCATGGCCTCGCCTTGCGTCTTGATCCGGGCATGGTGCGCCTTGATGCTTTCTTGCCGGGAAGCGTCGGAGACCTTGAGGTCGCACGCCAACGCCAGGTCCAGCATCGCCTGCTGGCTGGCCGAAAGGGGATTGGTGTCGGAGGTTGTCATGGTTTTGATTGCGCCGCCGCCGGCCCCGCGGGAGGCTGGGCCGCCCCGGACGCCGGGGGAAGGACATCATTGGAAGGGTCGTTCAGAATACCGGGGGCGTCATAGCGCGGCGTGTCGAGATTGAGAACCACATCGAGCGTGTTGGCGGCGGCGTCGCGATTGGTCAGGCTGGGAAGGCCAAAGCGCGCCTCGACGGTTCGGAGAATGGAGGTATGATCAAAAATGGTGGCGGGATCGGAGGCGCTTGAGCCTATCACGGTGCCTGGTTTTGTGTAGGCGGTTATGACGATGGCGGGGACGCGGACTCCGAGCAAATCGAATGCGAATGGGTGCTTGGAATTGGCGTAATTGGAGGGATCGCCGGGCGGGGTTGCTTTTGGGGGAGGCACATGGTCATAAAAACCGCCATGCTCGTCAAAGGTGATGATCAGCATTGTGTTATCCCAATAATCAGTGGACTGGCGGAGAGCCTCATAGACGATCTGAACCAGTTGCTCGCCCAATCGGACGTCATTGAGCGGATGCATAGAGTCGCCGTTGGCATAGTTGCCGCCCGTGTCATATTGCGGCTCGATGAACGTATATTCCGGCAGCGCCGCGTTCTCAACGTCTTCCGTGAAGTACTTAAATTCCCGGTAGTTCTCGGTGTTTATGTCCAAGTATTCGCTGCGGAGACTGTCTATGCCGATGGACTGCGGCAACCCGTCGTGATAGATGCGCCAACCCAACTTCGCGTCGTCGAGCTTGTCGTAGATTGTCTTGTTCGCGAATGAGAAACCTCCGAGAATGCTCGGAGTACCGGGACTGTCGGTCAACCCGCCGGAAGTGGCGGCATGAACGAAAAACCTGTTGGGCCAGGTTGGACCTGGGAGGGAGGAATACCAGAAATTGAAGACGGCAAACTGCCGCGCCAAAGTTGCGAGAACGGAAACGGAATCGGGCGGGAAATACTCCATCACACACCGCCGGGCCAGAGGCAGGCCCGCCTTGGCGGCCGCCGGATAAGCCGAGGCGACAAATCCGCTCATCTTCGCGGGATCGCTCCGTGGATTCGGGACCGGAGAGGCCCCTCCGCTTGAACCGTACAACTGCATTTGAATGTCCATGAATTCATGGCCCGGATCAAACGGCATCGCGAACGCCGTGGCGGGCGCCACCGGCACCGGATTGGTTCCACCCGGAAACGGGTCCATGCAGGATTCGGCGCCTGTGAGGCCTTCGATCCGCGGGTCGGTTGATTTCAACCAGCCGAGCAGATGATCGAAGGAGCGGTTTTCGAGCATCAAAACCACGAAGTGCTCAATCTTCGCGAATGTTTGTGGGACGATGGGCATAACGGTGCTGGATGGGTTGGTTGACTGCGTCGTGCCCGGCGTGAGAGTCGCTAACTGGAC
>CAZJZM010000226.1:0-1812 GCA_964550485.1 Microcaldota archaeon
AACCAGGTGGGCGAGCGGACGCGGGAGATTGGCGTGCGGCTGGCGATGGGCGCGCGGCGCGGAGACGTGCTGGGCCTGGTGCTGGGGCGGGCGTCTTGGCTGACGGGGATCGGCGTGTCTATCGGCCTGGTGATGGCCTTTGGGCTGGCGCATGGGGTAGCCAATCTCTTGCGCGGGGTACGGCCAGACGATCCCGTGATCTTTGGCGGTATTACGGCAGCGATTGTGGTGGTTGCGATCGGATCAAGCTGGATTCCGGCGCGACGGGCAGCGCGCATCGAGCCCATGGAAGCTTTAAGGGACGAGTAAAGAGCGGCTTGAGGCCTGTCGTTCAGAAGAGCCGGGACGCGCGCAGGCCCCTTGCCGGGGAACTGCGCGCCCCGCTCTTGCGTAAGCTATTCTTCCATCAGTAGAAATTTTTGCGCCTAAGAACGAGGAGGCTTTATGGAGCCGGAGTTTCAAGCCCCAGCGACCCATGTTGCACAGGAACAACCCTTGAACACACCGGAGGTTGGAGTGACGCCCAATCCAGTGACGCCGGTTGAGCCGGCCGGACCCGATGCACCGGAAGCAAGCGGCCTGCGGTGGGTTTTCATGGGCCGACAGGGTCTGCGCGCCGGATGGTCGGTGCTGGTCTTTCTGCTTTTGTATGGCCTGTTTCTGGCTGCCCTGGCGACCGTGGCGACATTGATTACGAAGAGAGTGCTGCACACCCACGTGCCGACGACTTTTACGGCGATGACGGTATTTGTCTCGGACCTGTTTTCAGTGCTGGCGCTGGTGGGTGCGGGGGCGATTCTGGCCCGGATTGAGCACCGCCGCAGCTTTCTGGCCTTCAACCTGACCGGTCCTCGCCGGCTGCCGCACTTTTTGGGGGGGATCGTGGCCGGGTTTGCAGCGCTTTCATTGCTGGTGGGCGCCCTGGCCTGGGGCGGATGGCTCCACTTCGGTGCTACTGCGCTGGCTGGAAACCAGATCTTTATTTATGGCGGACTTTGGGGCGCGGCTTTTCTGATGGTGGGCTGCTCGGAAGAGGGGACCTTTCGCTGCTTCCTTCTGTCTGCCCTCACCCGCGGCATCAACTTCTGGTGGGCGCTGGGAACGGTTGGAGCCGTTTGCCTATTTCTTGTTTTGACGGCCAAGGGCAACGGTGTCTGGGGCGTTTACGTGATGGCGTTGCTGGGCCTAGCGCCCTGCCTCTGGCTGCACCTGAAGAAGGCCGAAGGCGCGGGCTTCTGGCAGGCGGCCTGGGTTACCTCGACGCTTTTCGGTTTTTTGCACACGGGCAACAACGGTGAGAACTGGGTAGGCATTTTTGCCGCCGCGGCCATAGGGTTCGTATTCTGCGTGAGCGTACGGCTTACGGGGTCAGCGTGGTGGGCAATTGGGTGCCACGCCGCATGGGATTGGGGAGAAACCTACTTTTACGGCACAGCGGATAGCGGCAATGTGGCCGTTGGGCACTATCTGACGTCCAGTCCCGCCGGGAATGCGCTATGGAGCGGCGGTGCGGACGGGCCGGAGGGCAGCGTGCTGGTGCTGGGCGCGATTCTGCTGTTGCTTTTGGCGCTGATTGCGATCTACGGACGCAAGAAGGCTGCCGTGCCTGAGCCACTTGCGACCGCGGCGGCCTAGTCAACAACGCCGATGCCGATGCAGGGTTATTCTGTTGAAGAGCAATGAACGACGCCGAGAGTGACCCTATAACTTCTGCTTCTTCCTTGAAAGCCGCTTCCCTGCCCCGCCGCCCTGGCCGGTGGGGACGGCGGCTGTTGTGGTGCGTTGGCGGCTTGCTCGCAGTGCTGCTGGCGG
>CAZJZM010000227.1:0-1810 GCA_964550485.1 Microcaldota archaeon
TCCTCCTTTACGGCCTCGCATGCCAAGGTTACTACTGTGATGTCGTCCTGCTGGCCGAATTCCTGCGCCTGGCTGACGGCATCGCTTGCGGAAAGGGCGGCAACCGACGCCGTTCGCTCGAAGCCGAATAGCTCACCGGTCTTCGAGCGCGCCTCCGCAATGCCATCGGTCAACAAGGTGAGTTGGTCACCCGCTTCAAGACGAAACTCAGTCTCGGTGTATATCGACGCGCTGTTTAGGCCCAGCGGCAGATCGTTGACGACCGGGATCTCCCTGCCGTTGAGGTAGGGAGGCAAGTGACCTGCGCTCGCGGCGGTTCCGCGCCCGGCGGCGTCCACTCGCACGATCAGGCAGGTGGTGAAGCCGCCCTGGCTTCGGCCCACCGTGCGCGTATTCAACATGGCAAGCAGTTTGGCGGGCGACTCGGTGTGCTGCGCTTCAGTGCGGAAGGCGCCCACCAATAACGAAACCATCATGGCAGCAGGCATTCCTTTCCCGCTTACGTCACCGATAACGGCCAGCACGCCTCCCTCTGCGCTGGGCAGAATCTGGAAAAAGTCGCCGCCCACCTGCTGCGCGGGGCGATACTCGGAGTGAATCTCGAACCCTGGAATGCGCGGTTGCGCCTCCGGGATGAGCACCTGCTGTACCTGCCGGGCCTGCTCCATCTCCTGCGTAACCGCAGTCTGGCGGCGGTGGTAGTCGATGGTGTAGAGGACGACCGCGAAGACGATCGCAGCCAACTGCAAGGTCCCGGCCAGAATCATCGGGCTGAAGTAGTTTCCGTTCAACGTGAAGAGCGGACTCAAGAGGCGCTGGTAGAGCGTCCAGTGTGTGAAGCGGATGCCCTGGGTAGAAATTACAATGAGCCACTGGAACATCCCGTAGACAAAGGCGCAGATGGCCACCAGCCAGCGCGCCGCACCCAGCCTCTGGCGGCGGGAAATGGCGAAAATAACGATGAGCACCGGCAGGACTTCGAGCAAATTAACAATCAACGTGAGTATGCCGTCGGCGATTTGCACCAATACGACCGGCACGGCCGAAACCCATACCAGTGCAACGACACCATCCAGGCCGTACGAGATTGCGTTCACCCACGCGCAGAGGTTCACGGCTCGAACCAGGCGACGGTTGCTGTCCAGACCGAGGAGCAGCACAAGAAGAAACCAGAGTGAGATGTCGCTGAGAGCATAGATGATTGCGTAGGCGGTTCCTATAGATGCAAACGACCATGGAATATGCAGGTCTTCGAAGACCGCGAGCAGCGGTAATGCCAGCGTGTAGCTGGCCATCCAGAAGAGCAGCATCTGGCGGCGGTCGCGCAGCCACGCTCCCAAGCTCAGCAGGGCGATTAGAAGGTAGAGGAAAACTCCATCGAAAAGGAACTGGACGGAACGAAGGTATGCATAATCCAGGCTGGCTTTCCTGTCCTTGATCCCCTCGGGCGTGCCCAATACGGGGAGGCCCTCGAAACCCCCTCCTTCATCGCTTTCCGAAGAGGCCAGTGGCGCCTTCCAAACGCGCACGGCCAGCACGCCCTGCCGGGCAGTCCCCAGGCCAAAAGTCTTGGCGGGCGTAAATGAGTTTGGGTACCAGACTGGATGCGGCGGTAATTTCCCGCTGCCCCCCACGAGTTGCCCGTTCCAATAGAGTTCCCAGGCATCGTCTACGTGATGCATCAGCAGCGCTAGATCCGGCGGAGCGCCCTTTACCGGCTCGACAGAGATGTGCAGTCGGTACCAAGCAAAGCCGGTGTAGCCGGGGTGGCCCTGCGCGCCCCACCCCCGGTCGGCGGTGAGTTGCTCCC
>CAZJZM010000228.1:0-1807 GCA_964550485.1 Microcaldota archaeon
CAGGACGTGAAAATGTTTACATGAATGGCGCGATCATGGGATTTTCGAGGGCCCAGATGGACAAAAAGTTTGATGAAATCGCCGCCTTTGCCGATATCGGTGAGTATATTGATCAGCCGGTTCGAGTTTATTCCAGTGGTATGCAGATGCGTCTGGCCTTCAGCGTGGCCACCGGTTATCGCCCCGAGGTGTTGATAGTAGATGAGGCTCTCTCAGTGGGAGATGCCTATTTTCAGCACAAAAGTTTTGACCGTATTCGTCAGTTTAGCAAAGAAGGAACGACACTGCTGATTGTCTCCCACGATGCGGGCGCCATCAAATCCATTTGCCAGCGTGCTATTTTGCTTGACTCAGGGAATCTCGCCATGCAAGGTGAACCCGAGGCCGTCTTGGATTATTATAATGCCACGCTGGCAGATCATCAGGACCAAATCGTCAAACAGGAAGTGCGCGATGATGGCAAGATACAAACGGTGTCGGGTACGGGAGAGGCTAAAGTGACTTCCATCTTGATGACCGATGAAAAAGGGAATCCCATTGAGGTGGTGGATGTGGGCCAGCATGTCCGTCTACGCATAGAGGTTGAGGCGCTGAAGGCCATTGACCGTTTGGTTCTGGGATATGGAATTAAAGACAGACTTGGTCAGGTTATTTACGGCACCAATACGGATCTTAAAAAGCAGCCCCTTTTGAATGTGGCTGCAGGATCCCGTTATATATTTGATATCGCGTTCCAAGCCAACCTTGGCCCCGGTTCATATTCAGTACAAACCGCTTTGCATAGTACCGATACGCATCTGATCAATAACTATGAGTGGCATGATTTAGCTTTTATATTTAACGTGGTTAATATAAGCAAAGAAATCTTTATTGGCTGTGCCTGGCTTGATCCAAAAATAGGAATTTTACAACAATGAACCTAATAATGAGGCTTAAAGCGTTTCTGCAGACTGTAAGAAACGCATTACAACGTTTCACAACACCAATAAATCTTAGAAATCATGGGCCCAGAAAGCATTTTTTAAAAAAATACTATCCTTTTGTTTTGGTTGCCAGATTCCTTCGTGCTCATCCCGTACTTTTCTTTCGTTGCACTGCTTTGCTTCAAAAATTCGGTCTTTATAGTTTTTTACGATCGTTTTATTTTTTTTACTTTACTTCGCAAGCCTCTAGGAATTCGTCTTTGAAGGTAGGCCAATTGCCCCCTCGTGCCAGTCAGATTTATGCCGATTTGAAAGCCGCTATCGAACACTCTAAGAAGGAGAGTCGTTGATGCGTATCGTTATGGATCTTCAAGCATGCCAGGGGGAGAGCCGTTTCCGTGGGATTGGGCACTATTCTTTGTCCCTGGCTAAGGCCATAGCCCGTAACGCAAAAAATCATGAAATATGGCTCTTTTTGAATGACCGTTTTCCAGATTCCATTCCAGTGATCCGCAAAGAATTTAATGGACTTATTCCTAAGGAGCATATCTTTGTCTTTTCTGCCCCTGGTGCCGTTGCCGAGATAGACCAAACTAATCAGTGGCGCATCCGTACAACGGAGCTTATCCGTGAGTATGCTTTAGCAGGACTTAAGCCGGATATTGTCCATGTGATGTCGCTTTTTGAAGGCTGGGGCGATGATGTCATAAGCTCGGTAGGAGTAATGAAAAACATTCCTACGGCAGTAACTCTTTATGATCTCATACCTCTTATTCAAAAAGAAACTCTTACCGATGCTCGCCACAAAGACTGGTATTACAGAAAAATCCAGTCATTAAAAAAAGCGCATTTGCTTTTAGCCATTTCTGAATATTCCGAACAGG
>CAZJZM010000229.1:0-1806 GCA_964550485.1 Microcaldota archaeon
GCCGCTCCAACCGTGGACGGCGCAGCCAACGACTTCACCTTCGACGCAATGGCGTGGCCAATGACCGCGCATGAGGCGCGACCCGGCAATGAACTACAGTTGGAAGCGATGCGCAGGCACGGACTGAGCAAGGCGCGCGAGCTCTATGCCCTCAACTCGACCTATGCCGAGGCCTGGGGACTCTACTCCGAGTGGCTTCGACAGCCCTACGAGCCCGCCGAGGGCCAACTGGCGACGCTGCAACTGCGTCTGCTGCGCGCTGCGCGGGTCTTCCTCGCCTCCGACCTTCAATCCGGCAAGATCGCGCCAGACGACGCAACTAAGCTGATCGAGAACGACATCGTTCTCAGTCACGGCTTCGCTACTGCGGAGGCGGCCCGGCTGGCCAACGGCGCGCCGGGTCAGGCCAGCAGCAACTTCTACGCCTACACAACGATGCTCCAACTGCGCAAGGACACCGAAGCCGCGCTGGGTGCGAAGTTCGACGCGAAAAAGTTCCACGACTTCATCCTTGCCCAGGGACTGCTCCCCCCGGATCTGCTGCGCAAGGCCGTGATGGAAGACTTCGTTCCCGCACAGAAGAAGAAATAATCCAGCCGCAACATCGCACCGCGAATCGTCGCCGTGGAGAGAGCGTAAATCGGCAGTAGCGAGTTGCTCCAATGCCTGCGACCATGTCGGTAGAGGAGTATCTGCACATCGTCTTCCATCCAGACTGCGACTTCGTCGACGGAAGAATCGAGGTGCGCAACGTGGGAGAGCTGGAACACGGCAAGGTGCAGAAGATGCTTCTGCGTCTCTTCGCAAAGTACGAAGTGGAACTCGGCGTCGACGCTCTCTCCGAGTCCGCCTACAGATCGCCGAGACTCGCTACCGCGTGCCGGATCTGATGGTTCTGCGCAAAGGACAGACCGCCGTTCGCATCGTACGCGAGGCTCCCCTCATCTGCGTCGAGGTGATGTCGCCCGAGGACACCTGGAAGCGTCTGCGCAGCGTATTGGGAGACTATCTCGCAATGGGCGTGGAAAATATCTGGGTCTTTGATCCCGACGCCCGCACAGCCCACCGCTTCGATGCCAGCGGCCTAAAGTCGGTATCGGAACCCGAACTGACCGTTCCCGGAACCACCATTCGCATCAACGTCGCCGAGGTCTTTTCCCTTCTGCCATAGCCCTGAAAGCTTGCTATAGAGCCTCTCTACTCCCGCTCCAGAACCGCTGCGAAGAATCCATCGCAGCCATGCACTCCCGGCAGAGTCCGCAGAGCACCGTCGCGTACCGCCGAACCGATCAGCTCTGCGGCAACCTTCTGCCGCAGCACTCCACTCTCTACCAGACGCGCAATCAGCGGTTCGATCGAAACTCGCCGTGCTCCAGTCTCGTCCGTGACTTTTGCCACAACGCGCTCGTTCTCCTCCGGCTCCAGCGAGCAGGTCGAGTAAACAAGTCGTCCTCCGACAGCCAGCCGACGCAACGCTCCACGCAGAATTCTGTTCTGCCGCTCTGCCTGCCGCGCCCACTCCTCTGCGCGCAGACGATGGCGTATCTCTGGATTGCGCGCCAGCGTTCCTGTCCCACTGCAAGGCACATCGCAGAGAATCAGATCAAACTTTTCTTCACTCGCAGCTTCAGCAAGCGAAGCGTCCGCGACAGCACACTTCACTCGCCCCGCGTAATTGAATCTGCGCAACCGCGCAGTCATCAGAGCCATCCGCTTCGCGCTCACATCGGTTGCCAGAATATCCGCGTTCGCAAGCCGTAGCGCCAACATCAGCGTTTTACCGCCGGGAGCGGCGCAGCAGTCCCA
>CAZJZM010000230.1:0-1794 GCA_964550485.1 Microcaldota archaeon
AAAACTAGAACAACTGCCTGTTGGCGGCCTTCGGGCAGTGCTACCGTACGAGTACAATGGGGAAGCAGGAGAGATTCGGGACGAACTGGAACACTTCGAGCCGTGGATTCCAAAGCCTGGCGAGGAGTTCTTTCGCTTTTCTCAGCGCGGACATTTCAGTGCTGGGAGTGGCCATGTCTCTTACGATCCCGATTGCGTTCCCGCCAATTTCCGCAAGCTGGTCTTTCCCGATGAACCTGTCAAGCAGGCTGCTCCTGCCGAGATTCGGGTTGGTCCATTTCGACTGACGGCTCCCATTCAGGTCGGCCGGAAGTACAGGGTCACCGAATCCAACGTCGATACCCCTTATGGGGCATGCGACTTCCAAAAGGACGACATCGTTACGGCAATAGAGATACTGAAGGATGGCGGCATCCGTGCCCATCGCGATAGGGACAGCCATAACCAGTGTTTGCCCAGAACGTTTCTGGATTCTCAGTCTCCTGTTGCCGAGATTCTGGTCGGGCAGAAGTACAGGGTTACCGAATCCAACGTCGATACTCCTTATGGGTCATGCAATTTCCAAAAGGACGACATCGTTACGGTAGATGAAATCGTTCAGCATGACTGCGTCCATGCCGCGCGGGAAACAGATGGCCATGGGCAGTCTTTGCCCAAAAAGTTTCTGGAACCAATCTCCCAGCCTACTGCCGTGACCCAGATTCTGGTCGGGCAGAAGTACAGGGTTACCGAATCTGGCATCCATGCTGGCCCGGGATACGGGAGATGCCGTTTCGAGAAGGGCGATCTGGTCGTTGTGGACGTTAGGTGTAAGGATGGCTGCGTCCATGCTAGGCGCGAGTCGGACAAGATTGGTCAATACATACCCGAAAGGTTCTTGGAGCCCGCCATCTCGGTTCCCCAGCCGCCCGTCGATACCATGCATCCAGTCGATCGTCGCTTCTTCGAGGATCGGGTGGCAGCCCTGAGGGCTGGCGCCGTGGTTCTCGATCCCAAGGCCGTCAGGCCGAAAAAGGCGATCGAGAGCCCTTTGACCAATGCCGACAGGATGGGCGATGCGAAGCGAACTAGCGATGAAATCAACAAGGTTACGGCGGCTGCGAAGCTGGCCTACGATGCCAAGTTGGAAGAGCTGCTGAAGAAAGGGAAATAGCATGATCAGAGACATCCCCATTCCCACACCAAATCTTCCCTGCTTAGAAGTCGAAGTCAAAGACCTAGCAGGCCGGTACGATCCGGAAAAGGCATGGATGGACGTTTTCCGTGCCACGAATGGCCGGACTCTTTTTTGGGCCAGGGCCGAGCATTCCTTTGGGACGTTGCTCCATGTGGGCGACGTAATTCCCGTCGAGATTGACATCGAAAACCGTCGCATCTACTGGGGGAATCCAGCCCAGCCCTATATGAGCACCTTGAAGGGCTTCTTTCTCTGGGTACCGCTGGACGGGGAGGAGTACTATTGTTTTGACAGGATGAGCAAGGCAAACCATGACTATCAGTATTGGGTATCGACCTACACGCCCAAGGAACATTACGAGAGGATGATGAAGAATCCGCCGGCGGCTAAAACCGATGACTCGAAGGCGGCGAGCCAGCCGGCCGTCGAGGAGACCTGGACGGATCGGTTGCTTCGGGACAGGATAGCCGCCTTGAAGGCGGAAGCAGTGGTTCTTGACCCCAATGCCGTCAGGGAGCAGCCCAAGAGGCCTGATCCAGTGACCTATGAGGACAGGTGCGGGCAGGCCCACCGCATGCAGGCTGCGGAGAAGGCGGCGACGCTGGCGGGCAGGGAGG
>CAZJZM010000231.1:0-1794 GCA_964550485.1 Microcaldota archaeon
TGGCGCGCATCGCCGTAATTCTCGCGCTGTTGTCGGCCGCCGTCACGGCCCGGGCGGCCTCCTATGCCGACATCCCCTGGGTTCTTGACGGTTCGGCCGTGTGGGGCCAGACCGGCAATGTGCTGCTGACCCAGAACCAGGCCACGGTCGCGGGGGCCATGTGGGATCCCTGCCCCATCGACCTCACCTATAGCTTCAACCTCACCTGGACCATCTTTTTGGGCGACGTCAATTATAACTGCGGCGGGGACGGCATGGCCTTCGTGCTGCAGGACAGCGGCACCTCGGTCATCGGAACCGATTCCGGCGAGCACGGCTACAGCAACGGCAGCATCGGGAACTCCCTGGCCGTGATCCTGGACACCTACCAATCGCCCGGCGCGCCCTACCTCGATCCCACCTACGAAAGCCTGGGCATGGAGGTGAATTCCTCGGACGTGGACGCCGCCTGCGCCGGCACCAACGGGATCACCGGCCCCTGCAGGCCGCCCATCCTCCCCGGCGGCGCCGTCGCCTCGGACTCGAATTTCCACGTGTTCCAGGTCCTTTGGACCCCCAGCGGCGGAAACGCCACGCTGGAGGCCATCGTCGACGGCAACATCTCGACCTGGACCATCCCGAATTACGCTCAGTATTTCTCGACGCCCACGGCCAGCTATTTCGGTTTCACCGCGTCCAGCGGGGCGGCCGTCAATTGGCAGCAGGCGGGCCTGGACACGGGTTCGACCGTCGACTCGGGCACCCTGGTCACCGCGCTCAGCTGCGGGGTGAACACCCCCACCCCGAACATCAATCCTTCGGTGCAGCCCACCTACAACAACTGCAACATGACACCCATTCCGTCCGTGACGGGCGGCATCACCAACACGCCGACCCTATCCCCCACGCCCATTCCAACTGCTTGCGGGGCGAGTCCGGGCTTTGTCCAATCCTCGGTACTCCTCAACGGCTGCGCCGGCAGCGGCAATCCAACGTCCTATCTCTACACGGTCCCCGCGGTCCCGGGCGGGCTCCTCCTGGCCCAGGTGGAGAGCACCGGGCCCGTGCTGTCGGGCGTGACCTGGAAGGGCGCCTCCATGACGGCCTTGCCCTCGGACAGCGCCGTGGCGGTCGCCGGCGGCGGAGAAATCTACACGTACTACTTGGTGAACCCCGCGCCCGGAAACTCCTATTATTTGACCTTCAATGTGAGCTCCGGATGCAGCTGGAACGCGGTGGCCACTCTGTACCAGAACGTCAACGTGGCCGCCCCTATCGGGGCAATCAACACCAGCACCGGCAATGCCGTCACCTACTACGACTCCCTCACCACCACGAGCGCCAACAGCATCATCCACGACTTCCTGGCCTATCCGAGCGGGCCCTTCACATTCAGCGGCATGAACGGGACCCAATTGTTCCCTGCCGGAACCAGCGGCTGCTGCGACGACGTCTTCGGATCCTACCTGGCCACCACCGCGCCGGGGTTCTATACGCTGGACTACCCCAGTTCCGCCGGCGCCCAAAACTGGACCGGCGTGAGCGTGGAACTCCAGGCCGCCGCGGCCTGCGTGATGGCAATAAAGCCCGATGTGCACGCGCGGCTCAGCGTGGTGGCTTCGACCGTGCGGGACAGTCCGGCGTCCAGCACAATTTCGCGGCCCACATTGGGCGTAGCGCTGGGCAGAATCGCGCCGCCCCACAGGAATCCGTCCACCAGCGCGCGCGCGTTCCCCATTCGTTCGAGCAACGCCCGCGTGGCGGCTGCGCCCAAGGCGATGGTATCCAGGGTTGTAAACGCGCCGAAAGCGCGCA
>CAZJZM010000232.1:0-1791 GCA_964550485.1 Microcaldota archaeon
CTTGAGCAGTTCGCGCAGATCAAGCTGCAGCCGGCAGCACATCGAACGGACCATATTCGGCTCCAGGTCCGAATTGATGAAGTTCTGGAAATACGGCAGGCCGAATTTCGCGGTCATCGCGAACAGCCGCTCGGCGTTCTCCGACTGCCAGGGAAAATCCTTGGTGATGTTGTAGGTCGGAATCGGGAAGGTGAAGATGCGGCCTTTGGCGTCGCCCTCGGTCATTACCTCGATATAGGCGCGATTGATCGCGTCCATCTCGGGCTGCAAATCGCCGTAGCGATACGGCATCTCGCGGCCGCCGATCACCGGCACCTGTTCGCGCAGATCCTCGGGGCATACCCAGTCGAAGGTGACGTTCGTGAACGGCGGCTGGCTGCCCCAGCGCGAGGGCACGTTGAGATTGAAGATGAATTCCTGGATGTTCTGCCGCACTTCCTCATACGACAGCGCATCTTTGCGCACGAACGGCGCCAGATAGGTGTCGAACGAGCTGAACGCCTGCGCGCCGGCCCACTCGTTCTGCAGCGTGCCGAGGAAGTTCACCATCTGGCCGATGGCGCTCGACATGTGCTGTGGTGGCGCCGCATCCACCTTGCCGGTCACGCCGTTCAGGCCCTCCAGCAGCAACGTCCGCAGCGACCAGCCGGCGCAGTAGCCGGCAAGCATGTCGAGGTCGTGGATGTGGATCGCGCCTTCGCGATGCGCGGCGCCGATTTCCGCGGGATACACGCTGTTCAGCCAGTAGTTGGCGACCAGCTTGCCCGAGCAGTTCAGGATCAGCCCGCCGAGGGAGTACCCCTGGTTGGCGTTGGCCTGCACGCGCCAGTCCTGCCGGTCCAGGTACTCGTTGATGGACGAAACGGCGTCGACGGCGGCGTGCCGGTCGTGACGCATGCGCGTGTGCTGGGCGCGGTAGATGATGTAGGCGCGGGCGGCGCGGAACTGGCCGCCGCGCATCATCGACCACTCGACCTCGTCCTGGATGTCCTCGATCTGCGGCATCCGGTCGGGGAAGCGCGCGCGCAGGGCATCGAGCACATCGCGGGTCAGCCGCTCGGCCACCTCATCGCCGAACTCGCCGCTGGCCAGGCCCGCGCGCGCGATGGCGTAGCGGATCCGCTCGGCGTCGAACGGCGCGACTGTGCTGTCGCGTCTGACCACGCCGGTCCACGGCAGGGGCACGGCATGAAGGGGCGCAAGGGGAACGAGTCGCATCAGAGAGTCCATGTCGGATTCGGCCTACCTTATTGGCCCCCAGGTGCGACAGGGCGCCATGATGCAGATCAAGGAGACCATGATGCCGATCAACGAGACGATTCGGAACCATCCGGAGAGCCTCGGCGGCGACGCGGTCGGCGGAGCCTCGCCGAGGTGTGGTATCGAAGCGCCGAACCCGCCTGGAGCGAGCCGGAGTGGCTCCCACTTCGCCCGATGTTTGGTCCTGCTTACGCGGGATGTGTCAAAATTGCGACAAACGTGTTCGTATCCCGTGCAGTTCCCAGAACGCAGTCGGGACTTAGCCGCGTAAGGTGAGCAGAAACCAGTTGCCTCAATATCGCTCGAAAGCTGCGGGGGGTGAATCTCCAGGCGTGAAGGTCTCTATAGTCCCCGTTGGCATCACGATGCATCTGTATGGCTGTGGCAACAGCGTTCGAATCTTCGAAGCATGTTTGCACACCGTGATCACCGGCCCAGTGTCTCTTGGTTTCGTTGTGCGTTCGCAGCGCATGGCTCTCGATGAAGTTGGCCAGGCTTTGGGTCGTTCGGCGCTCGTAGTGGGCTTGGACG
>CAZJZM010000233.1:0-1785 GCA_964550485.1 Microcaldota archaeon
CGGTTTTCTTCAGTTCCACAAAAGGACGCACGGGAATGGAAGCATCCAGGCTTGCAAGCAAGGCGGTCATGATAGCGGCCGCCATAGCGGCCATCTTCCTGATTGCAGGACCGCCGCTGCTCGCAGTGCTTTCCATAACGCTTTCGGACTTCAAGGTGGCCGGGGGCATAGTGCTCGTCCTTCTGGGGCTTGAGAATGCGCTCAACATCTCGTTTTCACAAGAGAAAAAGAAGAAGGCTGACCTAGATACTGCAGCCGTGCTCATAGGGACCCCACTGCTCACCGGCCCGGGACTGATGGCGAGCCTGATTGTCCTAAGTGGGGAGTATAGTGCCATTGTGGTTGTCGGAGCGCTCGTGGCAGCTTTAATTCTCTCGTGGCTGGTACTCGTCAAGGCAACCGACATACGGAGGATTTTTGGTGAGCGTGTGGTAACCGTCACTACCAAGGTCATTGGATTGATCCTGATAGCGATGGGGATAGCGTTCATAAGGGGTGGACTGCTCTAGGTTGCGGGGGTACAAACGCATATTAATTTACAGCACATATCCAATCCATGCACACGGTATCTACATTGGGAAGCCACTCGGCATTGGATGTATGCGAAGGCGCCAAATCCGAAGGCTACAATACTCTCGTGGTCGCCCAGAAAGGCAGGGAAATGACTTATCTGGGCCCATATAAGACAAGGGTGCGCGCCGGAAAGGAGGTCGGAGTGGTTGATGAACTGCTTCTGCTCGACGGCTTCAAGGATATCATAGGGAAAGAGAGCCAGGATTTCCTTGCCAAGCGGGATAGCATATTCGTACCGAACCGCTCGTTCGCAGTCTATGTGGGTTATGACGCCATTGAGAACCGGTTCAGCATCCCGGTCTTCGGCAACAAGTTTCTCCTGAGAGCGGAGGAACGCGACTCCAGGAAAAACCAGTACGACCTCATGAAGAAGGCGGGCATCAGGATGCCCAAGCAGTTCCGCTCGCCAAAGGATATCGACCGGCTTTCGATAGTCAAGGTAAACGAAGCCCGGCGTACCTACGAGCGCGCCTTCTTCCTGGCGAGGAGCCATGAGGAGTATCTGGAGCGAGGCAAAGAGCTGATAAAAGAGGGGAAGATAACGAACGCCCAGCTGGAGAAAGCCAAGGTCGAGGAGTACATAGTCGGCGCGCAGTTCAATCTCAATTTCTTCTATTCACCCATACATGGCGAACTCGAGCTTTTGGGGGTGGATATGAGGAGGCAGACGAACATAGACGGGTATCTGCGGATGCCGGCAGATGTACAACTTGAGTTGCTGCGTACCAGGCAGCCTTCCACTATAGAGATAGGCCACGTCGCATGCACCCTACGCGAATCCCTTCTGGAGCAGGTATACGATCTGGGCGAGAAGTTCGTACGCGCAGTGGAAGGGGAGTATAAGCTGGGGCTCGTAGGGCCGTTTGCGCTTCAAGGTGCCTTCGTGGAGGAGGGGAAGGAGGAGTTCGTCTGCTTCGACGTGTCGCTCCGCATGCCTGGCTCTCCAGGCACAAGGTTCACGCCATATTCGGGCTATCTCCTGCGGGAGAACGTGAGCTTCGGGAGAAGGATAGCCATGGAGATAAAAGAGGCTGAAAAACAGAAAAGGATTGATGAGATAACGTCCTAGGGCCCCGGGCCCAGCGGTCAATAGCAGCCAGGGGCCTCAGATTTTCCCAACAGGAACGCACTCAGCATCTTCGCTGCCTTGCGTGGTTTGTCCACGCTAAGGGCGAAAATAGAGTCTGGTTCGCCAGCGGATATTGGGTCCAG
>CAZJZM010000234.1:0-1784 GCA_964550485.1 Microcaldota archaeon
GCTATCACGATGAGAACAATGCGAAGCTGGGAGAGATTTGGAACATGCCGCACGTTAAGGGCAAGACAAAACTGGTGATGGTCGACGCCTTGCGGCCGCTGTGCGAGAAAGGCCCACAACCGGACCCGCGCTACATGTGGCCCTACAAGGGATTGATTGCCGGCACTGATCCGGTGGCCGTCGAGACCGTCTGCCTGAAGATCATCATGGAGAAACGCCAAGCGCTGCGCGGCGAGCCATGGCCGCTGTCTCCGCCGCCCATGGTTGTGGAGATGGCCGACAAGCGCTACGGATTGGGGACCAGCAATCTGAACGAGATTCAAATCGTACGCATTGGCTGGATGGAAGACTCTCTGGTCTAGAAGGCCCGCTTCACAGCTGAGGCAAAGAGGGGCACCGAGGAAACTGGCTCGTGCGAGCTGCCTCAGTGCCGTACTTCGCTGAGATACGTCGATTCTCAAAATGGGTTCGATTGGAAGGTCTTCGGCATGATCGCCAAGCCAGGATTCGTGGGCAATTTGCGGATGGGCGTCGGGCTGGGAACCGGCAATGGCCGGATACTTGAGGAGCGCTTGTTCAGCGTGGAAAGCAGTGCGATTCTTGCCTGTGCTCGATAGCCGGACAGAGGGCGGCCAGGCGGGGCAAAACCGCTTCGCGTGCGGATGTGATAGATTGTGGTGCAAAGTGCGTCGCCCCATTTCTCCCCGCCTGTGAGGCACGATGCAATCTCGCGGACCTGAATTGCGGAAGTTCGTAGCGCCGGAATTGGTGTTTGGAGTTGGCAGTTCCCGCGTGGCCAGCCGATGTGCAAGCACCCTGGGCGGCGGCAAAGCACTTGTCGTCTCCAATCCTGGCATTGTCGCAGCAGGCTGGACACAACAGGTTCTGGCCAGTAGTGAAGGCAGGGGCATTGCCCCCGCACATTCCACCCACGTCACACCCAATCCCCGGATCGAAGACGCAACCGCCGGGGCCGCTGTGTTCGCCGAAGAGGGCTGCGACATCGTCGTTGCAGGCCGGGTCGGCTCCCTGTCCGGAATGGGAATCCACCGCACCCCAGTGCATGAGCTGCCGAGACTGCGCTGAAAGAGCCCTGTGTTGTTACCAATCCACGCCGGCCAGGCCAGCGGGATATCAAGGTCATCTATGAGGAATCGCTCTGACAATTGTGATGAGCTGGGTGAGAAGGTCTTAGCTCCGGGCGGCACTTCTGTCCATAAGACCGATTATCCAAGCCTCAAACAGCGCCTGGTGGAACTGGAGCAGATCACCCAGGAGCTGCGCCGCAGCGAGGCTTACCTGGCCGAGGCGCAGAGCCTCAGTCAAACGGGGAGTTTCGGCTGGAAGGTTTCGACGGGGGAGCACATCTGGTCGGAGCAGACCTATCGCATCTTCGAATTCGATCCAGGGGCCAAGCCCACGCTGGAGGGGATACTGGACCGGGCCCATCCTGAGGACCGCGCATTCATTTCCCAGACGTTGCAGCGGGCAACAGAGAGCGGGCAGGGATTCGACTACGAGCATCGCATGCTGATGCCGGACGGTCGAGTGAAATTTCTTCGCGTTCTGGCGAAGGCGATGCAAGATGCTTCCGGCAGCATCGAGTTTGCGGGGGCGGTCATGGACATTACCGCCGGCAAGGAGGCAGACGAGCGAATTCGACGGATCATCAACACGGTGCCGGGACTGCTGTGGAGTGCGCGACCGAATGGCTGGATCGACTTTATTATTCAACGCTGGCTCGACTACACCGGCATTGCGGCGGAAGAGGCCCTGGGCTGGGG
>CAZJZM010000235.1:0-1781 GCA_964550485.1 Microcaldota archaeon
AATGCGCTGCAAGCTGGCCGCCTTGATCGCATCAATGCCCGCGATCGCTCCTGAAGGAATAAGCACCTTGACCCCCTGCTTCTGGGCCAATTTAAAAATATCCTCGCCTTCAATGAATTTACCGACACTCATGACCAGAACGTCTTTTTTAGCGAGCAGGGCCTGGCGCACCAGCTGATGCGTATCAGGGGCATTGACGGCCTCAACAACAAAATCACAGCTATTGAGAAGCTCCAGATAAGATTCCTTAACAATATTCTTTTGAGAGATGACTTTTTGAAGATTTAAAGCTTTAGCAGGATTGATATCGAAGAGAGCCGCCGCGAGGGCATGCTCGTCACATTGCGTCTTAATACTTTTGGCGATGCGCGACCCGATGGCCCCACAGCCTAAGATGCCTACTCTAATTTTTGACTTCCCCTGAATTTTTAATGAAGATGATGACATTATCAATAAGCCGTGTTTTACCCAATAATAGCGCCAATGCTATTAATACCTTGCCTTTAAGTCGTTTTAAAGGCTCCAGTGTAATTGCATCCACACATGCGACATATTGAATCTTTCCAACGGTATTCGTCGTAATAGTTTTATGAATAATAGCGATAATTTTGGAAGCCGAACGCTCCCCTCGCCGGATACGCAAGGAGGCATCACACAGGGCCCTGTATATTTCAGGGGCTTGGGCACGTTCTTGAGGGGATAAATGAATATTGCGCGAGCTCATGGCCAGTCCGTCATGTTCACGGGCAATCGGCACCACGCGGATGTCTACGGAAAAATTCAAATCCGCGATCATCCTTGAAAGCACCACCACCTGCTGAGCGTCTTTTTGCCCCAGATACATCACATCCGGCATGACCATATTCAATAATTTGGCCACAACCGTCGCCACACCTCTGAAATGCCCGGGCCTGTATTTTCCGCAAAGCGTGTTGGAAATTTTTTCTACGTCGATGTATGTCAAATAGCAATTAGGATAAAGGTCATTATCCGACGGAATAAAAAGAATGTCAACATTTTCTTTTTGGATCATCTTTGCATCGCGTTTAATATCCCGAGGGTAGCGGCTTAAATCTTCCTGGGGCCCAAATTGTTTGGGGTTGACATAAATGCTGACCACACAAATATCACACTCTTTTTTAGCCCGGCGCATCAAGGATAGGTGGCCTTCATGAAAGTATCCCATCGTCGGGACAAAGCCGATTTTCTGCCCCTTGCGGCGTGATTCGCTGAGGGTTTGACGCAAATGTTTTATGGTTTTAATGATGAGCATAATACAGGCTCGATTTCTTTTAAAGGCTGCATCACGAAAGAACGTTCAAGCATTCTTGGATGCGGGATCAATAATCTTGGAGTAACTAATTTTATATCATCGTACAATAAAATATCAATGTCAATGACCCGCGGCCCATTGATCATTTTTTTGACGCGCCCGAATTTGCATTCAATCCCTCGAGTGATCACATGCAGTTCTTCAGGTGAATGGCCGGTACTCGCTTTTAAAACCGCATTAAGATATTTTCCCTGAGGGATACCGCCGACAGGATCTGTTTCAATAATAGTGGAAAGCTTCAATATACCCAAGCCACTATCTTCAAGTTCCTCAATAGCCTTATGAATATATTGAAGCCTATCACCAAGATTAGAACCTAGCGCCAGATAGACAGTAGACATAATCCAAACCTTTCATTTCCCTAAGCAGACTATTTGGGTTCAATTTATTCTTTTTCGCTCTACGCACATCGAGCTGAAAGCTCTAGGCGCATGTCTTTTTAAAAAAT
>CAZJZM010000236.1:0-1779 GCA_964550485.1 Microcaldota archaeon
TGAGCTCCTGCTCTATCAATTCAGCCTCGCCTAGTTCCAAAGAATCATCAGGAAATATACGCACTATAGTTATTAAAGTCTTACAGTTCGAAGATACCATCCACAACAAAATCAGAGCAACTTTGTTATCTCTTCAGGAGCCTCTTGTTTTCCTCCCCGTCTTTTCTGTCTCTCAGTATTTGCATTCGCAAAAAGAAGAGCCAGATCCTCATCGCTAATGCTCTCCATCCACGCTTTAATGTAAGTTGAAATATTCCTAAGCGGCTTCGAATACCTATCTGTAAAACTGTACGCGCTGTTTTCATGTTTAAGTATGCCTACCGCAACCCCATAGTCCAGATACCTCTTCCATGTTGCGAGAGGGAGCTCCTTTCCGCAATCCTTCAGTCTAAGTTCCTTCGCCTTCTTTACTGCGCTCAAAGCCATTGCAAACCTATAGGCTCTCGTTTCATTGTCAAAATATATCCTGGCGACCTCCTTCACGCTAGGGCTCTTGAGCTTCTCCTTCAATGGAGCATCCTCAAACTCCCAATATTTTATTGACATCAAACCAGATAACCGTAATCTTTCAAGGATTTAGTCCTTTCGGCGGGAAAGCCCGATTACAATCAACAGCTCAATAGTAAAAATCGCTGTCTTTGATGTCCGGATACAGATGGGTAAGATAGGTTCTGTACTGCCTTTGGATATGTTTTATCCTCCCTCTTAACTTTTTGTTTGTTCGATACCAGTAAAACCAAGTTGCCGCTATGACAAACACCGAGAAAACACCCAAATATACTGGATTAACAAGTCTGAGAGAAACGAATATGGAGAAGATTGATGCGATAACTGCAGTTACTGCCACAACAAGCGACAGCATAATACTATTTATGCTGAGTAGATAATCCCGGTTATATATTGATGTATTGATCAGGAATTTCATGTCTTCTTTAGTTAACTTTGCTGCCATACTTAAAATATCCAGTTAAAGTATATATACACTTATAAACAGCCTGTAAACGCCTCCCTTAGTCTTTCCCTAAGAAGCCGTCGGCATCTTCTTAGCCAACGCATCGTGTATCTCTCGAAGACAACGTAGAAAGATTTATATATGTTAAAGGGCATACTACTAAGAAGAGAAATAACGACGGAGATTAATCTCTCTAGCTTTTAATTATCTCTAAACCAGAATATCCTATTTAGGTGAATTTAATGGCAGAAAAACCCCACATGAATTTGATTTTTATCGGACACATCGACCACGGAAAGTCGACAACGGTAGGTAGATTGCTCTACGATACAAAGGCAGTGACAGAGCAGGACATGAAGAAGATCAAGGAAGAGGTAACCAAGTACAACAGGGCTACGTTCGAATTTGCATTCGTCATGGACCAGCTCAAGGAGGAAAGGGAACGTGGAATCACAATCGACATCATGCACAGGGATTTTCAGACCCCGAAATTCTACTTCACGATCATAGACGCTCCGGGCCACAGGGACTTCGTAAAGAACATGATTACAGGAGCAAGCCAGGCAGACGCGGCAGTTCTAGTAGTTTCAACTCCTGACGGAGTGCAATCGCAGACAAGAGAGCACGCATATCTGGCAAAGGTTCTGGGAATCCAGCAGATAATCGTGGGGCTAAACAAGATCGACGCAGCAAACTATGACAAGGCAAAGTTTGAGGAAACAAAGGCAAAGGTAAGCGAGCTCCTCAAATCCGTAGGGTACGACATATCAAAGATCCTCTTCATTCCTTATTCTGGACTTGAGGGAGTAAACGTTTCAAGCAAGTCA
>CAZJZM010000237.1:0-1768 GCA_964550485.1 Microcaldota archaeon
TTTTTTCCACCCTCTTGCGAATTTCCGGAAAGTTGGTCAAAGTGCCGCCGATAAAACGTCCGGAGACGAACGGCTGGCCGATGCTTTCGGCCGTCTTGGCAACTGCCGGCGAGGCTTCGTTCTTGCCGCCGACAAAAAGAATCATACCATTTTTGGAAGCCACTGTCTTGACGAAATCCACAGCCTTGGCCAGTTGGCCGCCCGTTTTTTCCAGATCAAAAATCTCAATTTTGTTTTTTATGCCAAAAATAAAAGGCTCTACCGACGGATGTCGACGACTTTTGACAAAACCGAACTGCGCTCCCACAGCGGCCATGGCCTTGACAGCCTCGTCCGAAATACCTTCGCGAGCCGTATCGTTTGTAATATTCATAGTTTAAAAGTTTAGCAGAAAGCCGGCAAAAATGCAAACAAAAAAACCCGGGCTCGGATTGCGCGGTACGCAACCCGAACTCGGGTGATACTTTAGGTTTGCCGCGGAAAGATGACCGGAACCAGCTTATCTTCAATGAATCGCCGGCCCTCCGCAATTGAAAATGTTCTTGACCCGGGACCCTTCTCAAAAACGCCGAAAATTTGGCAACCGACGAAAAGCTGTTTTCGTTTTGGCCAGCGCAGGTCAATCATGATGGCGGCTATTTCCTCTGAAAATTGGGTGGAGTCTACCGACTGAATTTCAATCCGATAAATTCCTCTGAGATTGAAATTTGAAATCCTTGCGATTCTACGATTGTGTGTCCAGCCGGTAAGACTTTGCAGGCTGAGCAGCACACAATAAATCCGATCGCCGATTTCTATTTGTTTTGCGAGACGTTCAAGCTCCGCTTTGCGCCGGCGTTCCGTTTTTCTCGCCTGTTGTTTTATTTGCCATGCGTTCACAAGACCAAACAAAACGTCCAGATTCATCATCTCTTTCCTCCGCCGATATCATGCCACATTCAAAATGAATTTGCAAGTAGTTTTACTCCTCGTCAACGCCGCCGGTTGTTTGTCCGTTCCATTTTTGCATCGCCTCAATAATCGGCTCAATGCCGCCGGCCAAAATTTTTTCAATGTTGTGCCAGGATTCCTTGATGCGGTGGTCGGTGATGCGATCCTGCAAAATGTTGTAGGTGCGAATTTTTTCCGAGCGGTCGGCTGTGCCCACCTGTTCCTTGCGGTCGGCAGAATATTTCTTGTCTTCCTCTTCTTTTTTCAAAAGTTCCAACTTGGCCAGCAAAATGGACATGGCCGCTTCCCTGTTTTTCAGCTGGCTGCGCTGCGCGGTTGATCGCACGTCAATGCCGGACGGTTTGTGGATGATGCGCACGGCCGTTTCAACTTTGTTGACGTTTTGGCCGCCTGCACCGCCGGAACGAGAAGTTTCAATTTCCAAATCGGTCGGGTTGATGACCACACTTGTTTTCTTGCGCACGGGCAACACCGCCACGGTCGCGGTTGAAGTGTGCACGCGACCCATTTTCTCCGTCGCCGGCACGCGCTGAACGCGATGCACGCCGGTTTCAAAACGCAACTCCTTGTAAACATCTCTGCCGCGAATTTCAAACGACGCCTCTTTGTATCCGCCCACTTGCGAGAGCGACTCGTCTATTTTGCTGACAGCCCACGAGCGGTTTGCCGCATAGTTGGTATACATCTCGGCAAGCTCGCGCGCAAAAAGCGACGCCTCCTCGCCGCCGGCGCCGGCGCGCACTTCCAAAGTCATTTCGTTCGGAAACTCCTCCTCTTTTTCTTCTTCCTTCGTGATATTTTCCATCTGCGACCAGAG
>CAZJZM010000238.1:0-1762 GCA_964550485.1 Microcaldota archaeon
AACATCACCATAAACGATCGACCCCTGCTCGTCCCCAAAACGGCGACGATTTTAGAAGCGGCCAAAACGATCGGGATCATTATTCCCACCCTCTGCCATCTGGACCTAAAGGAACTGAAAATGGTCAACCAGACCTCTTCCTGCCGGGTCTGCATGGTGGAAATCCAGGGGAGGCCCAATCTGGCTCCAGCCTGTTCCACACGTGTGATGGAAGGCATGAACATCCGGACCGACACAGCCCGGGTGATTCAAGCCCGCCGCATGGCGGTTGAGCTCCTGCTCTCCAACCACCCCAACGAATGCTTTACCTGCCCTAAGAATCTGGAATGTGAACTGCAGGCCCTGGCCCAACGACTGGGCATTCGTGAGATCGAATGGACCGGCGAAAAAATGGACTATGAAAACGACACCTCAAGCAAGGCGATCGTCAAAAACCCCAATAAATGCATCATGTGCCGGCGCTGCGAGACCATGTGCAATCAAATGCAGACCTGCGGGATACTTTCCGCCGTCAGCCGCGGTTTCGATGCGTTCGTAGGGCCGGCCTTTAACATCCCCATTGCCGAATCCTCCTGCACTTACTGTGGGCAATGCGTGGCGGTATGCCCGACCGCGGCCCTGACAGAGGTCAACCACATCGGTAAAGTCTGGTCCGCGCTCAACGACCCCGCTAAATATGTCATCGTCCAGACCGCTCCGGCGGTGCGGGTTGCGGTCGGTGAACTGTTTGGCATGGAGCCGGGTACCATCGTGACCGGAAAAATGGTCACCGCCCTCAGGCGTATGGGTTTTGACGCGGTTTTCGATACTGATTTTGCGGCCGACTTGACGATTTTGGAAGAGGCTTCGGAGTTGATCCACCGGCTTGAAAACAAAGGCCGCCTGCCGATCCTCACCAGCTGCTGTCCGGCCTGGGTTAAATTCTTCGAGCACCAGTTCCCGGATTTGCTGGACATTCCATCCACCTGCAAATCGCCCCATATCATGTTCGGCACCATTGCCAAAACCTACTACGCCGAAAAGATGGGGCTCGACCCCAAAAAAATCGTGGTGGTCTCCGTCATGCCCTGTGTGGCCAAAAAAGCGGAGGCGGCCCGCAAAGAGTTGACCAAGGAAGAAAACAGCAACGTCGATATCGTGATCACCACCCGTGAATTTGGGGCGATGCTCAAGGAATCCGGCATCGATTTTAACAGCCTGCCGGAAAGCGACTTCGATGTCATGCTGGGTGAGAGCAGCGGCGCCGGGATCATCTTCGGGACAACCGGCGGAGTCATCGAAGCGGCGGTCCGCACCGCCTATGAATGGCTGACCGGCGAAGAACTGGAAAACGTTGAATTTCATGAAATGCGAGGCTTTAAAGGGATTCGGGAGGCCACGGTGAAGATCAAGGACCAGGAGATTAAGATCGGAATCGCCCATGAACTGGGCAACGCCCGTAAACTGCTGGAAGACATAAAGAACGGCCGCTCCCATTATCACGCCATCGAAATTATGGCCTGCCCGGGCGGCTGCATCGGCGGCGGCGGGCAGCCCTATCACCACGGCGACATGGAAATCATCAAAAAACGGCAACAAGCGATTTACGAAGAAGATCGCAACAAACCCAAACGCAAATCGCACCAAAACGAAGAGGTGCTCCGCCTCTACCGGGAGTACCTGGGCAAACCGTATGGGGAAAAGGCCCACGAGCTGCTGCACACCCATTACGAACCCAAAGAAAAAATCTGACGTACCCCTTTGTTTGAAACGAAGTCCCAGC
>CAZJZM010000239.1:0-1761 GCA_964550485.1 Microcaldota archaeon
ACGGCGCGGGGAGCATCGGGAGGCAGCGTGTACCCTTTCATCAAGGCCTGCGCCGTTTTGGCGCTGTGCATGGGGCTCTGCGGGCCCGCGGCCCGGCTCGCCGCCGACGGGCGCGACCTCGGCCAGTACGAGCGCGACGCGGAAATGAACCCCCAGGATCCCCAGGTCCAGTTCAACCTGGGCGTCATGTGCCTGAAGGCGAAGGATTTCGCGCGGGCGGCCAAGGCCCTGAAGAAGGCGACCGCGCTGGCGCCCAAGGACGCGGAAGCCTGGGAGGCTTACGGCACGGCGCTGATGGCCTTGAAGCAGCAGGAACCCGCCCTGCAGGCCCTGACCCAGGCCACCAGCCTGGACGGACGCCGCGCCGGAGCCTGGGCCAAGCTCGCCGCCCTGCTGAGCCTGGAGCCGTCCAAGGACAGCCTGAACCGCGCGGTGGAGGCCTTTGGACGGGCCGCGGAGCTCGCGCCCGGGGACGCCAGGCTGGTCCTGAACCAGGGGCTGCTGCTGGCGAAGCTGGACCAGGACAAGCGGGCGGAGTCCGTGCTGTTGAAGGCCTCCCGCATGGAGGGGGGGCAGGCGGCCTTCAAGGCCCTGTGCGTCCTGTACAACAAGGCCGGCAACGCGTCCAAGGCCGCGGAGGCCTGCCGCCACGCGACGGAGGCGGATCCGTCCCAGGCCGAATCCTGGTACAACCTCGGATTCGCCCTGCAGCGCCAGGACAAGAACCAGGACGCGCGCGAGGCCTACCGGCACGCCGTGGATCTGGATCCCTCGCATGCGCCGGCGCTGTACGCGCTGGCCTTCCTTGATTTCCAGGCCGGGGACGCGGCCAAGGCCCTGGCGGGCTTTGAGGCGGCGATGAAGGCCCGCAACGGCGATTATCCGGAGGCCGAATACAACGCGGCCGTGCTCCTGGGCGACCAGGGCCGCTATGAGGACGCCGCCGACCTTTACCGCACCCTGCTGCGCTCGGATCCGGGCAACCAGGACGCCAAGAACAACCTGCAAAGCGTCGTGGAGGTCGGTTCCACGGCCCTGCTGGAACAGGGCAAGGATTCCTACGAGCGCGGGGACTTCGACGCCGCGCGCAAGGCCTGGGCCCGGGCCCGCAAGCTGGACCCGTCCAATGAGGAGGCCGGGCGCCTGCTGGGGCAGGTGGAGGCCAAGAACAACGCCGCGGAAAAAGAGGCGGCCGCGGCCCGCAAGGCGGCCAGCCTGGCCGTCGCCCGCCGCCTCAAGGCCGAGGACGCAAAGGTGCGCCAGCGCGGCATGGCCGCTTTCAAGGCCGGGACCTACGCCGAGGCGGTGCGGCTGTTGGATTTCTACCTGAAGAAGAACCCGGAGGATTCCAGCGCCCAAACCGTGCTGGTGAAGGCCCGCGGCCGCATGCGCGCCGCCACCGACGACCTGCTGCGCCAGGCCGCCGGCGCCCTGCAGTCCGGCAACCGGGACGAGGCCAGCGCCCTGGCCTCCCGGGTCCTGTCCCAGGATCCGGGCAACGCCCGGGCCAGGTCCCTGCAGCGCCAGGCAGGGGAGGCCCCCGCTCCCAAAAAAATCGACCAGGAAGGGGTCCGCAAGCTTTACTATTATGGTGTCGAGCAATACCTGGCCGGGGATCTGGCCGGGGCCGTGGGGACTTGGAAGAAAGTCCTTTCGCAGGAGCCCGATCATCTGGACGCCCAGCGCAGCCTGTCCAGGGCCGAACTGGAGCTGGATGAGCTCAGGAAGCGGGGCAAGACCTGATCACGCGCGAGGAGTCCG
>CAZJZM010000240.1:0-1760 GCA_964550485.1 Microcaldota archaeon
GACGGTCTCGCTGATCCGGCTGACACTGGTGTTTGCGGCGATGTTGCGCGATGCCCCAGCACGGGAGATTCAGCTGCTGGAACGTATCTCACTGTACTGGGGCCTGAGCTACCAGATGGTCGACGACTTGAAGGATGTGCTCGACAGTCCGGCAGACGCCGGCAAGACCGTTGCCCGCGACGCCCTGCTGGACCATCCAAACATCGCCGCGGCGGCAGGAATTCCCGCCGCGGTGCAACGGCTGACGCGCTGCATTCGTCTGGGAGACACGGCGCTTGGCCTGCTGGCTCAATCGAGACCGGGTATGTCGTTTCTGGTGAGACTCAGGGATGGTTTGGAATCGGAACTGGTACGGGTCACCGATAGATGCTGCGAACCGGCCGCGGGAGGACGATCGTGATCTTTCTCAAGCTGATTGTCACGAATCTCCGCCGTCACCGCATCCGGTCGATTATCAGTGTTGCGGGAATTGCCTTCAGCGTCGCCGCCATGCTTACCGTGGTCACCATTCTGCAAGGCGCAATCGGCATGTTCTCAGGGATACTCTCAAGCGACAGCGAGATCGTTGTCTTTGAGCGCAATGTCTCCGACTTGTTCTTCAGCAATGTGCCGGCAGCCGCAATTCAGGAGATAGCAGGCTGGCCGATGGTGGCTCATGCGGACCCGGTGCTCTTTGGAATTGTTTCCAGCGCCGACCATCCAATCGTTACCTGCTTCGGGTTGACAGCAGCAGACGCGCGCATCCGCAAGGCAACCTGGCTGGCGGGCGACCGGCAACAATTCGCGCGGCACGACGACGATGTGGTTCTGGGAGAACGCGCGGCGGAGTTTCTCTCTGCCGCTTACGGCAGTCACGTGCAGATAGGCCACGCCACCTTCCACGTCGTCGGCATTTTAAAGACCGCGAACGGCTTCGAGGATGGCGGCGTGTTCATGCCGCTGGCCTCTGCGCAGAGCTTCTTTCACAAGGAAGGCATCTCCTCGGTGATCACCATCAAGCTGCGCGACAAGAACGATGCGGCAGCCTTCAAGAGCGCGGTCAAGGCGAAATATGCAAGCCTGATCGCCCTTGAAGACGAAGAGTTCAACCGCTCCTATTCGCAGTTCAAGATTCTCAAGGCCACGGCCTGGGCCGTAGCCGGATGCGGCCTGGCCATGGGCGGACTGGGCGTTGCCAACACCATGATCATGTCGGTCTTTACCAGGGTTCGCGAGATCGCCATTCTGCGCGTCAACGGATTCTCGAATATGCAAATTGCCGCCATCGTCTTCGGCGAGGCGGCGGTGGTGTCTCTGCTGGGCGCGGCCCTCGGCCTGCTCACCGGCACAGGACTTCTCTTCGCGCTCAAGCTGGTTCCCGCACTTCACGGATATATCGATGTGAGCATCCAACCGGAGATCATGCTCGTCGTCCTTCTCCTGGCGCTGCTCACCGGAATTGCCGGCGCGCTTTACCCGGCCATCTACGCCATGCGCGTCCGGGCGGTGGAGGCGCTACGCTTCGAATGAACCCTTCAACGGCAAGTGACAAGGCCTCTCCGCGCGTCGTCCTTCGCGCCGAGAATGTGTGGAAGAGCTATGACGACGGGGCCATCGAGGTACTGAAGGGCGTCAGCTTCGAAGCCGTCGCGGGGCAGACCGTAGCTCTCTGCGGCCCTTCGGGTTGCGGCAAGAGCACGCTGCTTCATCTGTTTGGTGGGTTGGATGAGCCAGACAGCGGGCATGTGTCGGTCAACGGGGTTGAAATCAAGAACCGCCGC
>CAZJZM010000241.1:0-1755 GCA_964550485.1 Microcaldota archaeon
AGACGATGGACACCCGTGGTCAGAAGAAAGCCACGCGGATTACGGAGCTTCCCACACGATGGAGTATCCCGCTTCCAGCCGACGTGCCGCAACAACTATTTCTCAAGGCCGGATCGAAGTTCGTGCTGGGCGGTACTGGAACTCTGGCAATCGTACATCCCTCGCCCGAACACCAGCGGATCGAGGTCGAGTGCAGAAAAACATTCGATGGGGATCCCTGGACGATGCTCGTCGCCGACCGCCGGCTGGTGGTCGTCACCAGCACGGGAAAAATTGTGTGCTATGCATCGGCACCCTCGGAAGGTTCGCAGATCGCAAAAAACAAAGTGCAAGGTTACGTTGCCATGGGTGACAATCCTGCTCAGCCTTTTACTTGGCCCTTTGCACTTCCAAAGGATGGTTACGCCCTGCTCGTCGGACTCCGTTCCCCGGGCCTCCCTGAGCAATTGGTTCGGACTTCGGGGCTGCAGTGGATCGGTATCGATCCCGATCGGCCGACTGTCGAGCAAGTCCGGCAACACATGGACGATTTGGGGCTCTACGGCCCGCGATTCACGGCCCATACGGGTACCCCAGCTTCCGACGGCCTGCCCCCGTATCTGGCCGAACGAGTCATCGTCGACCGTTTGCCGGACGAGTCGGGCCAGCCGAGCACTGTACTCGTAAAGACCGTATTCCGCGTGCTGCGGCCCTATGGCGGCATGGCGTTTTTCCGCGATACATCCGTTGACGCACAGCAGCAGGCATACCGATCAAGCTGGATTGACCGTCGTAGGTGCCGAGGTCCGCAGGGTTGACGGAGGCGCGTTGCTCGTGCGGCCGGGAGCCCCACCCGGTGCGGCCGATTGGACCCATCAATATGCCGATGCTGGTAATACCGTCTGTTCGGCCGATCGTTTGGTCCGGGCGCCATTGGGATTGCTCTGGTACGGAGGGCCGTCCAACGATGACGTGTTGCCGCGACACGGCCACGGACCGGCGCCCCAGGTGAGCCGGGGCAGACTGTTTATCGAAGGTCCCCAAATGCTTCGGGCCGTCGACATCTACACCGGCCGGCTATTGTGGCAGAAGACATTTCCCAACCTGGGCGCTTACTACGATCACACCAACCATCAGCCGGGCGCCAACGAGATCGGCAGTAACTATGCCACCAGCAAGGACCGCGTGTATCTGGTTCTTGGTAGTTCGATTTTCGAACTCGATGCGGCCGACGGTCATCTGCGACGTGAGTTCCGGTTGCAGGGCGATCCAGGAGCCACGCCCGTCTATGGCGGCTTCGTTGCGGTATGGGAAAACCTGCTGGTAGTGACCACCCAAGCAGCCCGTTACGCCTCCGCCAGTCCGCGGTTGATGGTTTACGATCTTCAGACCGGCCGGACGCTCTGGAATCGTCCGGCCAAGTACGGTTTCCGCCACAACGCGATCGCCGTCGGCGGGGGCCGGATTTTCGTGATCGATGCCCTGCCGGGGGCCGTGCTTGCCATGATGAAGCGCCGCGGCGAAAAGCCGGGCACCGCAAGCGGCTTTCCACGGCCGAAAGATACGGAGGCCGTGCCGGGTCCTGGAACCGGCACCAAGCGACTGTCCCAGAACGGCCAGGGCCACGTCGGGCGGTCGCCGAACGTTGAAGTGACGAACGGTCTTGGGATCGGCACCAAGAAACCCACGTCCACCGACGATGAAGATAGCGCGAAAAAGCCACCAATGCCAATTCCTAAATTGGGAAAGTGTTTCTGATGTGTCATGCTACTTCCA
>CAZJZM010000242.1:0-1747 GCA_964550485.1 Microcaldota archaeon
CGACGCCTTTTTCTCGGGGAACAACCTGTCAAAAGCACACTGCGGTCTGCTCCAGGATTATTATGCCTGGGAGTGGGGTGATGCGCTTTTTGTGGTGCTTGACCCTTTCTCCTATTCCATCCCGCAGCGCGGCGGCGGCGACGGTTGGGGATGGTCGCTGGGTCTTGAACAATATCGCTGGCTCAAACAAACGCTGGAACACAGCCGGGCCAGGTTCAAATTCGTTTTCATCCACAACCTTCTTTGCGGAGACCAGGCTTCACGCGGTGGAGTTGAAGTCGCAGCCTTTAACGAATGGGGCGGCAAAAATGCGGATGGGACTGATGGCTTCAAGGAACACCGTCCGGGGTGGGACATGCCGGTTCACCATTTGCTTTTGCGCAACCATGTGGCGGCTGTCTTTAAGGCGCACGATAATTTCTATGCTCGACAGGAACTCGATGGGATTGTCTATCAAATGATTCCCCAGCCCAGCTTCGCGGGAAATGACCGCATCCGGGACTTGGAGAATTATGGCTACAAGAACGGCACGTTTCAGGGTAATTCGGGCCATGTTCGCGTCACAGTCTCACCGGATCAGGTACAAGTTGACTATGTGAAGTCGTCGCCTGGATTTATCGTTGCCGATCACTACGATATCACCTCCAGGTAGAGCAAAGAGGGACAGTGAGCAGGTCTGCGCCACTGCCCTATAGCGAGGCTGTAGGGTCTTCGTCTTGCTTTGTCCGGTCGAGCCGATGCGGCCCCAGCGGACGGTCATGGAGTTGCCCGATTGAGTTGCTTCCCAGAACTTGCTGGAGGTGCCCTCAACAAATTCAAAGTAGCTGGATTTGGTCGATGGGCCGCCGCTTACGCCAACGGCGGTTTGGGTAGCAGGCGATTTCGCGACGGACGATTCAACCAGAGGGGCGCGAGGACTTGGCGACTGCATCAAGGCGAATCCCGACCCAACTCGGGAACCGCGGCACGCCTGTATCCGAAAGCTCCTGATAGCGGAATGTAACCGTCGCGCCGATTGAGGGTGGGCTCTCGCGCTCGCGGTCACTGAAGCCGGTGCCGATCGCGAAATCAGTGCCGTCCGCCAATCGCACCAATAATGCTCCCATCCGCCCCTTGTGCCTGCCCGCGCCGGCCTGATGGCCCACCACAGTGGCCTCGGCATCATGGAATGTTTTTACCTTCCGCAACGTCGTGGAACGGCCGGCCACATATTTCGAGCCGGGCTGACGCAACATCAACCCCTCCCCGCCCAGCAATTCGATCCGGGCGAGCTCCGCACGAAGCGCGTCGAGACTTTTGCATCGTTCGTGCGAATGCAACTGCGCGAACTTTGCAACACCTGTGGTCAGCACGTCTTTGAGATAATTGAGTCGCTCTTCAAAGCCGCCGGAAGCGGCAGGAGCGTCGAAGACAAGGAATTTCACTTCGTGCCAGAGATCGTTCTTATCCTGGCGGCGAACGATGCTGACGGTGCGCTGGAACTTCTTGCGATCAATCCAGAGTTCGCCATCAAGCGGCACTGCCGGCAGCCCTTCAATCAACCAGGCCGGGGCGTGGTAAAGATTCCCCTGACGCGAGAGAAATTGTTTTCCGTCCCAGTAGGCGCGCACGCCGTCCAGCTTCTCGCTCATCCACCAATCTGAGAGATCGGTCGCGTTGTCCCAACTTTCGGCGAGGAGCAGCGGCGGGCCGGAGGCTTCCTCCCGATGGCGGTGGGGTTGTGATTTGGCGGGGCGGTGCGGGAACG
>CAZJZM010000243.1:0-1745 GCA_964550485.1 Microcaldota archaeon
ATGACGGTCTTCGATCTCGAGGAATCGGAGCTGGCCTATTCGCCCCAGTATGGCGCGGCCAAGGACCCGGTGAACATGGCCGGCTTCGTTGCGGCCGGAATGCTGCGGGGCGAACATCCCCAGGTGGATCTGGAAGCCGCGCTCCACTTTGGCGACGGCCTGGTCGAGTCGCCGCTGTTGCTGGACGTTCGCACGCCCCAGGAATACGCGGCCGGGCAGATCCCCGGCGCGGTGAATCTCCCCTTGGACGAGCTGCGGGCGCGGCTGGCCGAGCTGCCGCGGGATCGCGCGATTGCGGTCTACTGCCAGGTGGGGCAGCGGGCCTATCTGGCCACGCGGATCCTCCGGCAGGCCGGCTTTCAGGCGTCCAACATCGGCGGCGGCTACAAGCGGTATCTGCTGGAGAAAGTGAAGCCGTAGTGCGCGAGCCGTAGGGTGCGTGCTTGCACGCCCGCGTTGGGTGGCGCGTTCCTGAGCGGTCGGGTGGCACGTCCCTGAGCGCAGCGAAGGGCGTGGTGCGCGACCGGCCATTCGCATGGGCGGCACGGGAAATTGGGCGCCCGGCGGACCCGTCACCTCCGGCCCCTCCCTCGCACGGGTCGCGAGCATTTGTTTCCGGCGCGTGAGGCCGTATGGCCACTCAAGTATTGCCATGACACGCGGCGGGATTACGCAGCGTTATCTTGACGGCGATTTGGCGCGCGGAAGCGCGCTGATCCGCTTGCGGAGATCGGATGGCGCGAAATCACCATACATAGCGTCCTCAAGTATTTGTGCGAGTGGATCGCGGGGACGGATTGCTCTCAGTTGGCCCGGAAGTTCCGGCCTGGACGCTGGAAAGACTCCACTTCCGATGAGGCGCTCGCGAGCGAGCTGGGTCGCGGCTGCCAAGATCAGATCGTCTGCCGCCGAATCATCGCCAACGTCAAGCATTTCACGCGCGCGCGAAAGCGACTGCCTCGCGCGCTCGGCTGCGTCACTCGCCGACGGAAGGGGAACCCGATCGGCGAACTTAATTCGAAGCGACTCCCATGCGCTCTCGGGATCGTAAAGAGCGGTGCCAAATTTCATAGCCCAGCCGATGATTTCATGACCTTCCGCCAAGCGCTCCTCGGCCGATTCGAACGGGTACATGCGAATATCGACCTCGATAGGCGCCTTAATCGACGGGCGCTCACCACGAAAAAGTATGGCCAGGTCAAAATCCGAGCGCCTGTGCATACGGTCTCTCACTGCTGAGCCCATAGCCACAACACACACAACGGAAGGCATCGAGGGCACAGCTTCCAAAAAGCCCCTCAACCAGGATTCGGAGCCGCCGACCCATCGTCGAACTACGCTTAACGTGTTCTTGTCCATTCCATCGTCCATGGTCACAAGCGGTCGAATAACCTCGCTAGCCCACGAAGGCTGACACCTTTTCAAAATAGTCCTCGATTCGGCGCGCGACGTCTTCGGCGTCGTATTGGGACTCGTCGAATTCCTCGTCGCCGTAAGCCATCGCCTTGCGCGCGACGTTCAAGCTTTGAAGCAGGTCGGCGATTTTCGGAAGGCCGTGCTTCTTGTGAAGATTGGTCGCTTGGTCAGCCTTTCCCCAATGGGTGCGTATTGGTGTTTCGCCACTCTTTAGAGCCGCTGCGCGAATCAAGGCTTCGAGACAATACAACCCATATGTTCCCAGGTCACTCCAATCCGGTCCGGTACGTGCCTCTTGAACCCTGACGAGATGTCGCTCGGCAATTGTG
>CAZJZM010000244.1:0-1743 GCA_964550485.1 Microcaldota archaeon
GAGATATGCCGGGTCATCTTGAAAACCGAATTGCAGCACCGAGGCGCTGCTCGACGCCGTAACCAGCACTTGCAGGTTGGTCCAACCAGTCGAGGCAATATCAGATTGCTCAAAAACGGTCGTGCCGTTCCACTGCACCTGCATCCAATTGGGTGTGGCGCCGCTGGGATTTCGGACCCAGAACGACAGCCGATACATTTGACCGGGAAGGGTGTTGACCGTTTGCGACAAATAACCGGGCGCCCCGGCCGGCCCCAATTCCGCACCATACCTGCCGCTGTGAAGATACAAGGTGTTGCCGGTCACCTCGGTATAACCAGTATTGCCGGACTGCGTCCAATCGCTGAAATTGCCGTTTTCGAACCCGCCGTTTTGCACCAGCGGCTGGCCCACGGACAGGGTAAAGGGCACCGTTGCCAGGGTGCCGGCGGGACTGGTGAAAATAATGTTTCCCTTGTATACGGCCGCCCGAAGCGATTTGGCCGCAGTGGATATGCCGACCGTGACCATGGACTGACCGCCGGGCGCGATGGTTCCGCTACTGGCCGAGAGGGACAGCCACATGGTCGTATTGAGCGCCCTCCAAGTGACTGCCTTGGTGCTGGCGTTGCTGATGACAAAACTGGAGGAATTGGGCGTGAATGGCCCCCCGACCGGACCGAAGGCAGTAAACCCTTGGACCGACGAAATCGACAGCGCCGGAATGACTTGGAGCGTGACCTGAATTTTTTGGCCGACATGTTTCCCAAGGTTCGTCAGCGAAAGGGCGCTTGCATACGTTCCGGCATTGAGCACATTTGCCGCAGCGGTCAGGCTCACGTTGAGATTGGTGGCGGCAAATCCGCCCAGGGACCCGCTGGGAGCTTGGACCTTGAGCCAGGTCGAAGTGCTGGCCAGCGACCAACTGATCACCGAAGACGAAGCGTTCGTCAACGCGAGGCTCGCCGAAGCCGGCGCGAACGGCCCGCCAACCACCCCGCCAAAGGCCAGATCGCCCAAAGCGGAAATGGCCGGCGCGACGGCCTGGCCGGCGAGAGCGTTGATCAGATTGACGCCGCCGGGCGTGCCCCAGCCGGTGCACAAGTCGTATCCGGCCACCGCGACATATTTCGTGGGGCTGGACGTCCAGAAATTGTTTCCGGAAGTGACATCGTGAAAACAGGCGGCGTAGCTGAAATTTTGGTTCTGGCCTTTGCCGATGGCGTAAATCGCCGAATTGATGAGGCCAGGCGCCGGATTTCCCAGGCTGGTGGCCTGCTGGTTGACCAGCGCCAGAAAGCCGGCCCACAACGGAGCCGCGCAACTCGTGCCGCCGACTGCATCCGCCGATCCGTCGCTGTCGTAAACGAATACATTATCCGCAATCATGGCCACATCCGGAATGTTCCGCTGCGTGGTGGAACCCTGATTTGCACTCATGCTGATGCCCGCCTGCCAGGTGGGGATGGCATAGTAGGAACTGACGCCCCCGCTGCTGCCCGAGCCCCCGCCCCAATTCCAGACCGTTTCCGATCCGTAGGACGAACCGGAACCGTTCATGGTCAGGGTCGTGCCGCCCACCTGTGTAATATAGGGCGAGCTGGAGGGGGCGTTGGCCAAATTGACATTATCCACGCCGTTGGCTGAAGTGGCCCCGACAGTAAACGCGTCGCCATCGCCGGAGGCGTTTAAGAACGATTGTCCCTGCGTGGCCATCTGCTTGAAAATGTTATCAGTCGTCGTGTTCGGACCATCGCTCCAACC
>CAZJZM010000245.1:0-1741 GCA_964550485.1 Microcaldota archaeon
TGATGGCTATCGAGGCGAAGTACATGTGCGGCGACGGCTCGGGCAATCCCGCATAAAAGAGTAAGACAGAATGCAGTCAGTTGGGGAGGTCCAGCCGTCTGTGTTCCACATCCTCAAACTGGGTGCCCCAGGTCCGGATTTTCGGACCTGGGATCTCGGCAAAATAACCAGGTAATCGCGAGGCCCCCATCTTCCCCTTTGACGTGATCCTCTTCGATATTGGCGGAGTCCTGCTGACCAACGGCTGGGACAATCGCGAGCGCGCCCTGGTGCTCGATCAGTTCGGCCTGGACCGCGTGGATTTCGAAGCCCGCCATCGCGAAGCCTATGGCGACTGGGAGCGGGGGCTGGTTCCGGTCGAATCCTATCTGGATCAGACCGTCTTTCATGAACCGCGCAGCTTCACACGGCAGGAGTTCTTTGCCGCCATGCGCAGCCAGTCGAAACTATTGCCCAACGGCGCATTGGGAATCCTCCGGGAAGTTGCCGCATCACATCGGTATACGGTGGGCGCGCTGAACAATGAGGCGTGCGAGACCAACGAGTTCAGATTCGATCATTTTGGATTGCGGCCCTTGTTTCAGGCAGCGCTCAGCTCGTGCTATCTGCATCTGCGCAAGCCCGATCCGGCGATTTATCTGCTGGCATTGGATATTCTAGGCAGACCTGCCCACCGGATACTGTTCATCGACGATCGCGCCATGAATACGGCAGCCGCCGAGGCAGCGGGGATGAAAGCGATTCGATTCGAAGATGCGGACGGGCTGCGCAGAGATCTGGAAGCGCTGGGCGTGATTTATTGATTCGGATCGCAATGAGTGAAATCGATTCCCACCCTTCCCGCAAAGAACGCGGCAAGGATGGGGCACCCAACCAGGAGATATGGGAGGCTTGGGTGTAATTTAGCAAGATGGCGAGCTAGCAACCGGGCGAGACAGAGATACGGGCGGCGTGGCAAGTGCGCCGGGAGGCAAGATGGCAACAGTGCAGATGCGGGTCAATCCAGAAGATCTTTCGCAGGTTCCCAAAGGCCATGAGCGGATTCCCGAGGCGGGGATTCTGGTCATCTTCGGCGCTTCGGGCGATCTGACCAAGCGCAAGCTGCTGCCTGCGCTCTTTCACCTGGAGCAGGTCGGGCTGCTGCCCAAGAACTTCTCCATCGTGGGCGTCGCCCGTCGGCCCCTCGGCGACGAATTCGCCGCCGATATGCGAGCGGGCATCGTTCAGTTCGGCGGCGTGGACGAACACGACCCCAAGCTCGATGACTTTGTCGCCCGCATCGGCTATTTCCCGCTCAAGTTCGACGAACCCGCGGACTACGCGGGCCTCAAGACCGAACTGGACCGCATCGACAAGGAAAAAGGCATCGGCGGCAACCGGTTGTTCTATCTGGCCACCGCGCCGGAGTTCTTCGCCGGAATCGTGGAGAATCTGGGCGCGCACGGCATGTCTCACCCCCGGCGCGGCGTTGCTGGCGTGGTCATCGAAAAGCCATTCGGCCACGATCTGGATTCGGCAAGGGATCTGAACCACCAAGTGAATGCCGTCTTCCACGAGAGCCAGGTCTTCCGTATCGACCACTATCTCGGCAAGGAGACGGTCCAGAATATTTTGGTTTTTCGGTTTGCCAACGGTATCTTCGAACCCATCTGGAACCGCAACTACATCGACCACATCCAAATCACCGCCGCCGAGACGTTGGGCGTCGAAGGGCGCGGCCCGTTCTACGAAAAGGCCGGGG
>CAZJZM010000246.1:0-1740 GCA_964550485.1 Microcaldota archaeon
GTGCCACCTTCACACGGTGGAAGTCGCAGGTTCGAATCCTGCAGCGCCCACCAAATAATCAACATCTTACAGATAGATGATCCGCTTTTCTGTTTATCCGAAGAATCCCCGCGAAGCACACGATCCCTCCCCTTTCTCCGCGCAAAAACTACCTCCAAATTGAGCAGGACGTTCGCCCTTGGGTGAGTCTTTCCTTCCAATTTCCTTCCGCGGAAAAATGCACGGAAAGAGCGGAATTTCAAGTGCATCTCCCTGTCGCATGTTCCTGGAACAAGAATCTGGCGCTACAAAGCGTTGAGCCTTGTCGCCTCGCTGAAGCTGAGGCAAACCTTTCCGATTCTCCGTGAGATACGTCTGCATTTCTAGATGAAACTTGCAAGCTTCTCGACGATGCAAAGATCGTTCCAACTATAGCGGAACCAGAGTTGATGTATCCCGAAGGTACTACACCAAAGTCGACGCGACTATCCGGGAGCGGCGACTTGCACAAAATTCACCGAAACACAGGGACTCTGGTTTCGCTCTAAGCGAACTTGCGTCCAGACCTACTCTTTGGGCTCATCCCAAAACTGGACCATGCGTCCAATAATTCCAATTCTTAATCGATTATTCGGTTACGTTTGCGAGTTATTCCCATAGACTAGCCTCAAGCAACTCGAGGAGTTACAGGATGGCCAAATTCGCTCGCTTCAATGTCCCATTGGTTGCCACCCTCTTCATGGTTGGTACCATGGGTTTCGCTCAATCATCGGGAGAAGCAATCTACAAGTCCAAGTGCACAAACTGCCATGGAGCCACCGGTCTATCTGACACGGCAATGGCCAGAACCCTCAAAGTTAAGCCAGTCACAGATCCTTCGGTAAAGAACATGGGATTGGCCGAAATGATTGAGGTTACGCGAAATGGAATGGGCAAGATGCAGCCTTACAAAGGCACCTTGAGCGAATCCCAGATCAAGGGATCGGTGGAGTACTTCCGCACGTTCCTCAAGTAAGCAGATACCCCATGGAATCGCCTGCCGTCGCAGATTGATCGCGTTTCCGTGGGGTCGCGCTTATTGAGTTCTCTTCACCTTGCCAGACTGCCATGCTTCAAAGGACTCTGCCTCTGAAAACTGGAGGGCAATAGCACAATCGCGTTCCCGGCCAGTCTTCTTATCAATCATTTCGGCACATCATTCCGAAGCCAGGCGCAGTTGCTCATAATCCCGGTTCAGCAGCAGGCACAAGGCCTTGACCACCAAATCATGATCGGCACGCTGGGGCAGACCGGAGACGGTTACAGAGCCAATTATGCCTGCGCCGCTCACCGCGATCGGGAATGCCCCACCGTGCGTGGCATAGTCGGCCAGGGGCAGGCCGCTCTGCTCTTGCAGAGTCTCGTTCTTAAGTTTCAACTTCAGTCCCACGGCATAAGAACTGCGATGGAAGCGAGCCACAACATTGTTCTTGCGCCGCACCCACTCGACATTGTCAGGAGTCGTGCCTTCGAGCGCGGAATAGAAGAGAGGCTGGCCGAAACGGCGCACGTCAACGACAACCTGCAGGCCGCGCTCGACGGCGAGCTTGCGGAGGTTCATTCCCAATTCCCAAGCCGTTGTCTCATCAAAGCTTGAAAAGGTCAGCTCTCGCTCTTGCCGTGCGATCAGTTCCAGATCTTCGCTCAAGCCCATCTCGTGCCTCCAGGTTTCCTGGCATTTGATTATTGCAGACCTTCTTCGCGAGCATGTATGCACAGAGT
>CAZJZM010000247.1:0-1736 GCA_964550485.1 Microcaldota archaeon
CCATTGTGCTGCTGCTCTTCTTCTCCGGGGCCACGCCAGGCGCCATGCTGCACGTAATCGCACAGAACCACAAGATGAGTCTGGGCAGCCTGGATTTCGACCTGACCAAGCCGACCTTCTGGACGCTGGCCATCTACGGAATCTTCTTTTACCTGCAGCGCTACACGGCCGACCAGAGCGTGGTGCAGCGCTATCTGGCGGCCAAGTCGGATCGCGCGGCATTGCGCGGCATGGCGCTGGGCACGTCCTTGTGCCTGCCCGTGTGGACGGCATTCATGCTCATCGGCTCGCTGCTGTGGGCGCTCTACCGGCTCACTGGCCAGACTCTGCCGGCGGTGATTACGCGAACTGACCTGATCTTTCCCTACTACATGGTCACGCACATGCCCGAAGGCGTGAGCGGGTTGTTTCTTGCCGCCCTGTTTGGCGCGGCCATGTCCATGCTGGCCTCGGACCTGAACTGCGTGGCGCTAATCCTGATGCAGGATTTCTACTCGCAATTCTTCCCGCAGCGCAACGACGCGCAACGGCTGCGCTTTGGCAAGGCTGCCATTGTGGTGTGCGGCGCGCTGGCTATTATGGTCGCGCTGCGGCTTACCAGCACGCACGGCTCGGCATTGGCGCTTTACTATACGGCCACCGCCATTGTGGCCGGTGGCTTGGCTGGACTGTTTCTGCTCGCGTTCCTTTGCCGGCGCGCGGGCCGCGCGGCTGCCTGGGCGGGCATCTGCGCCTGCCTGATCTTCACCAGCTACGCCACCCTCACGCTGAATGGTAGGCAGATACTCAACCTGCACGGCTACAACTATCCATGGAGCGAATACACGATCGGCGCGATCAGCAATCTTCTGCTGCTGGGGGTGGGCCTATGCTGGGCGTTTGTTTTTCCGGCGCGTGCTGAACTGGCGCCGCGCCACACTCTCTGGGATTGGCTTGCCGAGCGCAAGCGTCTTCCCATCCAAACTGTTCAAATAGGAGACACACCATGAATAATCTGCGGCAGGCTGTACAAAAAAACGGCGGTAAGACTCTTCTCGGGGGGGCCCTGTATTTCTACGATCCAATTTTCCTTGAAATATGCGCGCATCTCGGTTACCAGGCCATTTGGATCGAGATGGAGCACGGGCATATTACCTTTGCCGAGGCCGCCGATCTGTGCCGCATGGCCGCAGGCACGGGAATGCTGACCATGATTCGCATTCCCGACGTGCAACGGGCCAATGTGCTGAAGGCCGCCGAGTGCGGGCCCGACATTATCGATGCGCCCATGATCGAGCGGCCTGAGCAGATGCAGGATCTACGCAAGTATGCCCGCTTCGGTCCGCAGGGCAGCCGCGGCATCTTTTCGGTCTCGCGCGCCGTGAATTACAGCATTCCGGGCGGACAGATCGCCAAACAGCAGGCACTCAACACGGAGCTGTGCCTGATGGCGCAGATCGAGAGCAATGCGGCGCTGAGCCGCCTCGACGAGCTGGCCGCGGTTCCGGATGTGGATCTGTTCATCGGCCCCGCCGACCTTGCCGCCAGCCTTGGTTTCCCGACCCAGACAGGCCATCCCGTCGTCCAGGCCGCGGCCCGGGACATTGTGAAAGCCGCGCGCGCACACAACAAATGTGTGGCCACGGCTGCCCCACCCAGCGATTTTCAGTTCTGGCTGGATCAGGAGATCGATCTGCTCTTCTGCGCCAACGATATTTCCTGCCTCAAGAAGGCTGCGGCTGACTGCGTGAGCGAGG
>CAZJZM010000248.1:0-1734 GCA_964550485.1 Microcaldota archaeon
CGGTTCGGAGCGAAAAGCGGCGGTGGCCAGAAATACCACCACCGTCAGCCCGTGGAAGCAGGCTGAGCCAACCAGACATTTCTTTTGCAGGCGTGTCATCGGTTTCCAGGGGCTGTGGTTCGAAAGCTGACGCGCGTGATGTGGTTGCGCATACAAACTTCCGTGACGCCAAAGACGTAGTTCCACGCTGCCTGTTTGTCGGCGCGGATGTCCACGGTCAACTTTGAATTGTCCTTAAAGGCGCTGACCAAATCACTTTCCAGCCGGGCCAGCGTTACGCGGCGTCCGTCCAGCAGATAATTGCCGCTGGACTGAATTTCGACCACGCGAATATCACGGCGCTCGATAGTGGTCTTGGTATCGCCGTTAGCGGTCTCCGGCAACTGCATGTGGACGCGGCCTTCGAGCATGGGCCGGGTGATGACGAAGATGATGAGGAGCACGAAGGCCAAGTCCAACAGCGGGGTGATGTTGATTTCACTCAACGTGACCAGGGAATTGCGTTGGGAGAAGCGGCGCATGTCAATCTTCTGTCAGGTATTCTGTTTCCATTTTCGAGACCATTTCCTGCGCAAAATTATCCAGTTCCACGGTCTGCACGCGCAGGCTGTGGACGAGAAAATTGTAGCCGAACATGGAGGGAATAGCCACCAGCAAACCGGCCACGGTGGTGATCAAGGCGGCGGAGACGCCGGGAGCCATGTGTTCGAGCGAGGCGCTCTGGGCCTGGCCAACGTCGGCGAAGGTGTCCATCACGCCCCAGACCGTGCCGAGCAGCCCCAGGAAGGGTCCGCCGCTGACGGCGCTGGCGAGGAGGATCAAGCCGGATTCCAGTTTGATGGCCTCGCGGGCCACGGCGCTTTCGATCGTCCGCTTGATGTGCTCCATGCTCTTGAGACCCAGGCGGGCCCGGCGCGCGGCCCCGCCGGCCTTGAGCCGGGCGTCGAGTTCCCGGCAGCCTTCCTGATAGACGGTAAAGAAGGGGCAGCCGGTAACTTCAAGGCTGCGGTCGTAGGTGGCGAGGACATTGGTTTGCGCGCGGAATTCGGAATCAAAGTAAAGGTTCAGCTTTTTAGCCCGGCGCATTTGCACGCCCTTGAAGACCATCATGTACCAGGCGAAAACCGAGAAAAGCGCGAGGACAACCAGAATGACGCGGGCCTCGGGCGTGGCGCGCGACAAGACGAATTGCAGGTTTGTCTCGGCAAATAGACTCACGGGAACGTTCATCAAAAAAACTTCCGCCGCAGCCGCGAGGCTGCCGCGCAAAACCGGTGCAACGTGGAGGAATGAAATGGTCAATTATTCACGTTGCCCCGCAATCCGACCATCTTCAAAGCATACTAATCCAACGCTGTTTCTTGGCAACACTATTCTGAGGACTTTTTTAATTTATTTTCCGGGCGATTTTCCGCGCAGCCACGACGGGATGGTTTCGCCGGCCCAAAGCTCCTCCTCGCGCTGGCGGCGGCGCACCACGGCGGCCTTCGCGCCGTCCACGAGGACCTCGGCGGCAAGGACGCGGGAATTGTAGTTGGAGGCCATGACCATGCCGTAGGCGCCGGCGCTCAACAGCGCGAGCAATTCGCCTTCGGCCACCGCGGACAGTTCGCGGTCTTTGCAGAAGCAATCGGCCGATTCGCAGATCGGGCCGACGACGTCGGAGGAAACGAGCGGGCCGCCACGGTGTTTGACCGGGACGTGCAAACGCGCGATGCCTCTCAGAAGATGCGC
>CAZJZM010000249.1:0-1734 GCA_964550485.1 Microcaldota archaeon
ATACAGCAACTGCGTCACGATCATTTCTGCATCGTCCCGTCTCTCGCTCAAGGGCACGGCCTTCTTTCTTCCCTTGCCTGCCGCCGACGCCCCACTGCCTGCCTTTTTGCCGGTCTTGTTCCCTGTCCTCTTGGCACCACCACCACCACCACCAGCATTTCCATTGCCACTTCCCGCTTCCTTTTTCGTCACCGTGCTGCCAAATGAATAGAATCCCGACTCGGGCAGTTCCGTGACAATGGTCGGGGCAGGTCTCACCCGTCTGCTGGGGTCCTCCCATTGTCGTACGCCTGGTTCAATCTTCACCGGGACCAGGGCCGGCTCCGCTGCCTCTTCTTCTTGCTCGTATTTGGGCTGTTTGGCTGGTGGGGGCAGCACCAGGTCCAAGCCAAAGAAGAGGTTCTGCTCCTCTGCTGTCAGGGGCGAGGCCTCGGCCGTGGTTGCCCTTTTGAGCACGGTGAGACCAGGCTTGAAGCGTGCAGTCCTTCTGTCGGGTGCCACATAACTGCGTTCAGGATCCACCTGTCCATGGTACAGACCCGTGGCAGGGCACACGCCATCGTGGCGGTCATGGTAGTATTGGCAGCGATCTGGGCAGCACACATGGATTTGCTGGTAGATGCAGACGTAGACGCGGTTGTCGTAGATCTTGGCGTTCCGTCCCAGCCGCCCATCGTTCATCAAGTCCATTTCGCACATGGGCCGACAGTCACGCTGACGACATGTGTGACTGCGTGCGGGGCGTAACTCCTGCCCCCTGAGCAACATGATGCGTGTGGCACTGGCATTGATGGCGTCTTCAGGGATCATCCTCCCCAACGCAATGTGTTTACTGTGTACGCTTACGTGTGTGTGTGTCACCTGGACCAGCTCTGGAACCAGTCTTGCAACACTTGCACAATTACAAGGGTCATCCCCACTGCCAACATGATAAAGGTGACAATGGACCGCTGCCGGGCCCATTCAGCATAAAAGGTCCGCCAACACGAGTCCCGCCTGCGTTTGATACGTGCCTTGATAGCTTGCGAGGCTGCCCGCCGCGAGATGGCTTGCTTGGGGTCCACATTGCACGATGGGCAAAGCTCTGCCAGATCCCGCAATGGGCTGGCTCGCCAGTCTGCCAGGCATGAACCATGAAATACATGTGTGATGGGATCGGTGCAACACAGGCCTACGATGGATTCCCCCTCCCCCTCCCCGTCTTCGTCGTGTCCGATGAGCGAATGTTGACAGAGACCGCACAAGTAGTCATCTGCCAGCACGATTTGTCCGGGACTGACTGGGATTGCAGGTGGCAGCGGTGGTGGTGGCGGTAGGGGTGGTGCCGGTGGTGGTGGTGGTAGTGGCAGCGGTGGCGGGTCATCGCCCTGGTCAAGGCGGTCCTCGGCCAAACTACGTCTAGTTGCTTCTGCCCTGGGATTACCAATCGCCCCCACGGCAGCCGTGGGTATCCCCGCCAACACTCGCATGTCACGAGGATTCACCGCTAGAGCCATGGGCAAGGCACGGCGCGGCTTTCCCACTCGCCGACTCATTTCAAGACTGATCACCGCATGCTTTCATTGCTACTACTGGGAGGAGGGGAGCGGGGTCTCTGCGGCCCTTTTCCAGATGTGACCACAAAACAAGCCCAACACCGTTTCCACGTCCATGCGTTCCGTATCGATCTTGGCGAGAAAGATGTGTTTTGCCTTGCGCAACATGGTGGTCAATACGGCTTCCGGTGCCTTGGCA
>CAZJZM010000250.1:0-1734 GCA_964550485.1 Microcaldota archaeon
TGGGACCGGGGCAACGGGAGGTACTGGTGGTACCGGCACCACTGGAGGGACTGGTGCAACGGGAGGAACGGGAACCACTGGTGGAACCGGAGCGACGGGGGGCACTGGCGGCACCGGAGCAACAGGTGGTACAGGTGCAACTGGCGGTACGGGTGCAACTGGAACCTCAGGTGGTACAGGGGATACTGGTGGCACTGGAGCCACAGGGGGCACTGGTCGCACTGGCGCAACGGGTGGAACGGGAGCCACAGGTGGTACGGGTGCTACTGGCGGTACCGGCACCACAGGTGGGACTGGAACCACTGGAGCCACGGGTGGGACAGGTGCCACGGGAGGGACTGGTGCCACTGGCGGTACCGGCACGACAGGCGCCACGGGAAACACTGGCATCAGCATTTACTCGACTGTATGCAGCGGAGGACCTCCGCCCACATCCACTACACCCACCTACAGCTGCGTCAACAGCTTTAATCTCAACATGATCTTCTGCACCACGGGCTCGAGCACCCCTACCTACGGCATTGTCTATGAATGCGAGTGCAATCCCACGTGCGCCTACGTGCAGATTGCCAACCTCGTGGGAGGCACCGGATCCACCGGTACAACGGGAGGCACCGGAGGCACCGGAGCCACCGGGGGCACGGGCGCAACTGGAGGCACTGGTGGCACAGGTGCGACAGGAGGAACGGGTGGCACTGGCGGGACAGGCACTACGGGAGGCACTGGCACATCAGGTGGTACTGGCACAACTGGCGGGACGGGAGCAACGGGTGGCACGGGTGGGACTGGTGCTACGGGTGGGACGGGAGCCACAGGTCGCACCGGAGCTACAGGGGGCACGGGTGATAGTGGCGGAACGGGAGCCACCGGTGGGACTGGAGCCACTGGAGGCTGGGCCAGCAACTACTTCCTGTACACAAACACGACCGTTCAAAGCGGTTACAGTTCGACAACCTTTACAAACATTCAATCGATGTCGATTACTCCCACGGCTGGAACGTATTGGTGCTCCTTCACGTCTAGCATTCAAATAACGGACACAACCACTGAATTTCAGCTGTGGATTACCCTCAACGATGTCCAGAGTGTCACAGCAGGCGAAAACTTTGAAGACACGGGACCTCAGTCTGTGTATCTCACATGGATCGTCTCGATTCCCGGGGGCCAAGCTGTCACTGTGCAATGGGCTCGCGTCAATGGAGGGTCCGGTACCGCGCTCGTCGGAATACGTACCCTTTTTTGCATCCAGATTGGCTGAGTGAGTGCTGATTTTATCTCGTTTGATCACATTCCTTCGTACAACGCGGCCACGAACGTGTCCATACGATCGTGGATCTTGGGAGGATTAGCGGGAGGCAAGTGACCCACTGGTCCCGCCACCACGGCTGGGTACAACCCCAGCTTTTGTTGCAATTCCTCGAGGGTACCCCGCATACGAGGGCTCCAGTGCTGGGTGCTGCGCCATAGTGCATACAAGTCCTCGCCCATGCGTTGTCTCATGTGTTGCCATACACATTCATACACCCTGGATCCCGAGGCATCGTAAGCCCCGCAAATGGCCCCCATGTTATCCGTCAGCACACGACAAAGCGGGGTGGCCGTGAACCCAGGCATGGCCAAATCGTCAGCTTGCGGGATGCGGAACTGACCCCTTTGGCCCTCTGCCACGCGGGCCCGACTCCACAGCACCAGGCGGATGCCTTGGCGCACCAAGTCGAGACCAAGGCCACATGA
>CAZJZM010000251.1:0-1734 GCA_964550485.1 Microcaldota archaeon
TGAGCGAAGAATCTGCTTTTGTCTTCTCCCTGTTCTGCTATCTGAGACACCTCCCTAGGCCTGTTTTCGAACCCTTTCTTACCTAATGGGACTCTCTTGCCGGCTATTTTCCCCGCTTTTAGACTTTGCACCCCCCTCTTATCGTCTAATAGAGTGAGATGAATCTAGCTGCCTCCATACGTCCTTTATTCGCCACCATCGCCGATGAGCAGGTGCGGCAAGAGACCCTGGCTGTGGCCGAGGGCCTGAAGCGCCAGGACGCGGGGCTGCTCGACCAGCTCATCGTTCGCTATCAGCACCGCCTTTTGCGCTACTTGCTTTACCTGACCGGCAATCGCGAACTCTCTGAGGACCTCTTCCAGGAGGTTTGGATGCGCGTGCTGGTTCGCGGCTCGCAATTCAACGGCAAGGCCCGTTTCGACACTTGGCTTTTCACCATCGCCCGCAATCTTGTCATCGACCATCGGCGCAAGCGCACCCTCGCCAGCCTCGATGAGATCTTTGAAGTGGGCACGGAAGACGATCGCCCTCTCAGCTTTGAAATCGCCGGCGACGATCCCACCCCCTTCGACCGGATCTCCAACTTGGAAGACCGCGAGCGCATTGCCGCCGCGCTGATGCAACTGGACACCATTTACCGGGAAGTTCTGGTGCTCCGCTTCCACGAAGAGCTCTCGCTGGAAGAGATTGCAAAAGTGACGCATTCTCCGCTTTCCACCGTGAAATCAAGGCTCTACCGCGGCCTGGCGGCCATCAAGCCCAAGCTCGACCGCAACCGGATGTGGCGGCTGGAGAACGCTGGATGAACCCTGGCCAACATGGCGGCCAGAATGTGGTTTCGGCGCTTGACGGGAACCAGGCGATCCGGGAGCGCGAAGTCGCGTTTCGTACCCGGCGTGTGGTGCTCGCCTCCCTGGGCGTCATGCAGGATCAGAAGGCCGGACGCAGGCAGGTTCGCGCCGTCGCTCTCGCCGCCATTGTTCTTGTTCTGTTTCTTCTTGGGCCGCTCCTCTGGTGGGCGGTAGAAAACCTCAAGGCTGAAGGTCACTTCGGCGCCCTTTCCTGTCAATTCGCCTTCTGGATCTGCTTCCTCTGCCCCGCCCTGGTGGCCGCCGCCCTCGTGGCCGGCTGGGTGCGAAATCGCTCCTGATCCCTGCGGATTCAAATCTTCCCTCTTCCGCGCAACTTCCCCGTCTCCGGCCGCGTCCATCCATACAGATGCGCTCAGCTTAAGCCTGGCTTAATCCCCCGGGTAAGGCTCGCTGGGAGAGATTGCCTATGCGCGACCCCGAATCGATCGCCGTAAATGAAGACGCGAACCTGATCCCCATGTGGTCCATCCTTGTGGCTACCGCCGCCTTCATCCTGGTGGAGTACTACTTCTGGATGGTCTTGCCCAAGAGCCGGACCGGCGCACCCCCGCCGCTGGGATTCGAGGTCTATTTCAGTCTCTCCTGGGGACTGCTTGCCGCACTCTATTTCCTGCTGGTCGGCTACGTGAGCAAGGACGCGCCCCGCCGCGCCATGAGCGTCCGCTTCTGGGTGGCCATATGTTTCGTGATGCCCGGCGGCATCGGCGCCGTTCTGTACTTCCTGCTTCGCGCCCCCGTCGTATCCCGCTGCCCGGCCTGCTCTACGCATGTGCAGAGCGACTTCCACTTCTGCCCCCAGTGCAACTACCGCCTGGCCGCCAACTGCGGCAACTGCTTCCGCACCGTCCGCATGACCGATCAG
>CAZJZM010000252.1:0-1727 GCA_964550485.1 Microcaldota archaeon
TACTCGGAGTCACCCGGAGGTGATGATGGGCGTGGGCTGTCCTGCGAGGCAGGGTGCCCACGCTTTTGTTTGAGGGACCTTGACCGTGCAGGAGGTGAGATGGGCGCCGAAGAGGATATCGCTGAAGCCCTCCAGCCCACAGTTAGCGCTGCTGGGCTTGAGATCTGGGACGTCGAGCGGGCTGGCGCCTCACTGCGGGTCCTCGTGGAGCGGCCGGGTGGCGTCGACTTGGACTCCATCGCCGCGGTGAGCGCTGCCGTGTCAGCGGTCCTCGACGAGCGCGACGACCTGTCGCCGGCTGGGCGTTACACGCTGGAAGTGTCGAGCCCCGGTCTGGAGCGCCGGCTGCGGTACCCCAGGCACTTTACCCAGTACGTGGGTCAAGAGGTGTCAGTCAAGACGGCCGAGGCGGTCAATGGATCCAGGCGGCTGCAGGGGACCCTCATTGGTGCCACTGAGGACGACATCACCATCCGGGTCACCATTTCCAAGACTGAGAGCGCAGAGCTGAGGCTGCCCCTGACTGCTGTGGAGCGGGCAACGACCGTCTGCACCTGGGGAGACAGCTCCAAAACGGCACGTTCCCCGCGTCCCCGAAAGGCCGCGGCTCCAGCGTGGGCCGGGCACCCCGTCGGTGCTGCGAGCCTGTCAGCAGAGGGCAGCCCGTCATTAGAGGGCACGGCGGCGGAACCCCCGGAGGAGGGCCGATGAGAGACAACCTTGCGTTCCTCGAAGCGTTGCAACAGATCGCCAAGGACAAGGGCATTAGCGTCGACATGCTGCTGGACGCCCTTGCCAACGCGTTGGTGGCGGCGTACAAGAGGATGCCTGGGGCAGCTGAGGAAGCCGTGGTCACCATCGAGCCCGACTCGGGTGAGATAAAGGTTTACGGCCAGGAGCTCGACGAAGACGGCAATGTTGTCAGGGAGTGGGACGACACCCCCAAGGACTTCGGCCGGATAGCGGCCCAAACTGCCAAGCAAGTCATCTACCAGCGCATCCGGGAAGCGGAGCGAGACCTCAAGTACGAGGAGTACGCAGGCCGCGAGGGCGACATAGTTACTGGCATCATCCAGCAGAGCGACAACCGCTATACCTTGCTTGACCTCGGCAAGGTTGAAGCCCTGCTGCCACAAGCCGAACAGGTGCCCTTCGAGCACTACGAGCACAACGCCCGCCTCAAGGCTTACATTGTCGAGGTCCGCAAGACCAGCAAGGGCCCGCAGATAGTCGTATCTCGCACCCACCCGGGCCTCATAAAGCGCCTGTTCGAGCTCGAGGTCCCCGAGATCGCCAATGGCATCGTGGAGATCAAGGCGGCGGCGCGCGAACCAGGTCACCGCACCAAGATCGCAGTGTGGTCCAATGACCCCAACGTCGACCCTGTGGGAGCCTGCGTCGGTGCGCGAGGCGCCCGGGTGCGGATGGTAACGACGGAGCTGCGGGGCGAGAAGGTCGATATAGTCCCTTACTCCGACGACGCCCGTGAGTTTGTGATGCGCGCGTTGCAGCCGGCAAAAGTGAAAGACGTGGGACTAGACGAAGAGTCGGGGACCGCCACGGTGGTTGTCAACGACTACCAGTTGTCCCTCGCCATCGGCAAGGAAGGCCAAAACGCTCGGCTGGCTGCGCGCCTCACCGGCTGGCGGATCGACATCAAGAGCGAGAGCCAGCTGGCAGAAGAAGAGGCCTATGCCGCGCAGGAGTGGGCCGAGGGTGAGTGGGTG
>CAZJZM010000253.1:0-1721 GCA_964550485.1 Microcaldota archaeon
TGTATTGGCGCGATTCGCCGGTAGCAGACCTGATGTCCACGTGGCGGCGATACCAGGCAAACCCGGCATACGAGGAATGGCCCTGACCGCCCCAGGGACCATCGACCGTTATGGATTCCCACCCTGAGTCGTTCAGCGATAGCTGTGCCCAACTGAGGTCATCGCCAAGATGAAATTGCCATGTGCCGTCGATCGGCATGATGCCATCACCAATACCCGGAATCACAAGCACGGGAGTCTGGCTGGGCGGCGCAGAGGCCGCTGGCTGCTTGCCCGGATTTTGACCGAGAGCCAGGGAAGCAGATAGCACCAGCAGAGTCTTAATGGCGTGGCGAGGATGCACGAGGCGAGAATAACATCTGCCAGCACTTCGCATGAACAGAATTCCATTTGCCAATGCGTTGAATTCGGACAGTTTGAAGGCCATGAACTCGTTGCGCCTGTACCGGGTTTGGGCTCGGCGGCCGCAGCGAATGAGGAATCGCCTCAGAATGTAAGAGATTCCAGTTTGTCAGCAGAGGAAGTTTCCGGAACTTCTCATTGGGCGCGCATCGAGGTGCGCACGAGGGGGCGAGGATCTCTTATGAGCGACTGTCAGGCATGCCGAGATTTTCTGATGACCGGATTGACACGCGGGCGAGTGCCGAGTAGTCTACAAGGAATTGCAGGGCCGCAGCTTCAAAGTCGGCTCGGCGAAAACTGGGATTAATGGCCTATTTGTTCACCTTCGCGTACTGTATGTGCTGCTGTCAGAGCGGCATCGCGCTGGCGTGTTCACTGGGCTAATTTCCGAAGACAAAGCATCGGAACACCAGGGACCCACCGCGCTGCCAAGCGAGGTGGGCTTCTTCATTTGGGCCGGGGTTTTCTTGTACGAGTCTGGTCGTAATTCGCAACGTGATTTGAATCGCAAAGTGCGACTTTTTGCGGGGATGTCAACCACCGATTCAAGAAGCGGTAAGGAGCAGAGGATGGCCACTGAAATGAGACGAAACACGAATGCAGGCGGGAGGCGCGAGCCGAAGTCGATCGTCGAAAGCTTCGGGATCAGGTTTGGATCGTATCTCGCATTCCTTCTCCTCCTGTCGCCTATGACACAGCGCTTTGCGCATGCGCAGGTCGATACCGGTTCCATCGTTGGCACGGTGGAAGATAGCTCGGGAGCTGCCGTGCCGGGCGCGACGCTGACACTCACGGAGCAAGCCACGGAGCGTAAAGAGTCGCAGCAGTCTGGACAGGACGGAAGCTACAGCTTCAATCCTCTGAAGATCGGCATCTATAGCCTGGCTGTCTCAAAGCCGGGCTTCCAAACATCAGTGCAGGGACGCATCGAGATTACCGTGCAAGGGCATCTGGAGATTAATCCGAAACTCCAAGTCGGTCAGGTGACGCAGCAGATCGAGGTCACATCGGCCGGTCCAATCCTTGAAACGCAAAGTTCGTCGATCCAGCAACTGGTGAATCAGAGGGTGATCAATGATCTACCCCTCAATGGACGGAATGCCGCATTCCTGGCGCAGTTGTCGCCCGGCGTAACCATCGCGCAGAACGACAGCCGCGGTCTACAAGCCAGCGGTTCGTTCACGGCGAATGGTTCGCGGCGCACTCAAAACGACTATCTTCTTGATGGCATGGACGACAACGTCGCCATCGCCGATCTCGTCAACCAGACTCAGTTTGTTGTCCTGCCTCCTCCCGACGCGCTGCGCGAGTTCACCGTG
>CAZJZM010000254.1:0-1719 GCA_964550485.1 Microcaldota archaeon
CCAGGTGAGGTGAAAGATGCCGGATACACGAGCCAGACTCCTCATCGTGGACGACGAAGCCTCTGTTCGAACTTCGATGTCGCTCGTACTCTGCGAGTTTGGGTACGCCGTGCGTTCGGCTCACGACGGTTTCTCTGCACTGGCCGAACTGCGGAGAGAGATCCCCGGCGTCCTTCTTTCCGATCTCAACATGCCGGGCATGTCCGGCTTCGAGTTGCTGTCGGTAGTCCGGCGCAGGTTCCCTGCGATCCAGACCATCGCCATGAGCGGCGCATTTTCTGGCGACGAGGTGCCTTCCGGCGTGGCCGCCGACGCCTTCTACCAGAAGGGCAGCAGCTTGGCTTCCTTATTGAGAGTCCTTGGCACACTGCCTCCGGTCAGCCGAATGGCGGCTCACCATCCCATCGGCCCCGTCTGGATTCAGCGCAACGGATACGACGTGTCCGGCATAGCGTATGGGACGATTCCTTGCCCGGAATGCCTGCGGACCTTTCCCCAAGCTCTCGACGCCTTAGCCGGTCAAATCCACGAAACGAGCTGCCTCTTCTGCCACAGTTCGATTCGCTACGCCATCGCCGAGCCGGCTACTGCGAAATCAGAGTGGATGCATCCCGAAAGTAAACCCGCCGAGTGGCTCTTTCCTTAAGAAAGAGCCACCCTGAATGCCGTTGCCCGGGCACGCTTTCTCTGGTTTCGCTCTGGCTACGCCTTTACGAATGCATTGGACCGGACTCAGGGCGAAGGGCAGCTCAAGACGTGCAGTGCGGTCATATCTTGCGACTGAAAAGAAAGAGAGTTAACCCATGCACGTCATTTCAGAAATGACCCTGCTATTGCGTGATCGTATCGAACTGCCTGCCGGTCTCAAGGTAGCGACCGAAGAGTTTCGCGAAGGCTGGAATTTCGCGCGGACAACCAACGCAGAGCGGCTGGAAAAGAAGATTCAAACGCGAGGATGGAATTTCATCGAGATCCCTGATGGAGCGCTGCGCTGCGGGGTAGGGGATACCTCGCAGGAAGCTATTGCCGGCGCGCTTAGGCTGGCGCTGCGCCACGTCGGAAAACTCTTCAACGCGGTCGAAGTGAATCATATCGAATTGACAGAATATCCGTGGTTCTTTCTGGCCAAGGTGAGAGTCCATCCGTACCGAATTCAGCAAGGCAGGGCTCAGCCAGAACCGGATGACGCCATGCAGATGCACGCCGCCCCGCGGGAGAAACGCATGCCAGCCCGGACCGCCATGCTCTTTCCACATTTCTGCAGCGCCCTGCCGCTGCTCAAGCAGATGCTAACTTCAAGTCAGATCCCGGAGGCTAGACCACAATGAAATTCCTGCGAACCGCTATGATTCTTTACCTTCTGATTGAGGCTTTCTATTTCTACCCTGTAACCGTGCGCCTTCGCGCCCGTTCCCGCTGTAATTCTCTGTAGAGATCGCTCTTCGACTGTCCCAGTTCCCGCGCCAGACGCTTGAGCGCGTCCTTCTCGTCCACGCCGCTTTCGGCCTGGATCAGCGCCACGCGGTCCGCGATCTTCACGGGCACGCCGGCGGTCTGTCCCGCGGCCGGGGCCAGCGCCTCCAGCAGCAGGGTGATTTCGCCGCGCACACGGTCGCGGGCGGCCAGTTCCCGCCGCACCTCCGCCGCAGTGCCGCGCAGAAACTCCTCGTGAATCTTGGTCAGCTCCCGGGCAACGACAACGCGCGCGCCCGCTCCCCA
>CAZJZM010000255.1:0-692 GCA_964550485.1 Microcaldota archaeon
CGGCGTGTAGGGCGTCGCGTCGTCATACGGGCGAGAGTCGTAGGCCTCAAGGGCGCTGCGGATCTCGGCCGCAGTGACCGACTGGCCATCGTTGGAGCTGAGCTTGTACGTGGGAATGCCGCGCACGGGCTGCGGCTCCCAGTGCGAAAAGTAGCCGGGGTCGGGGTCGTCGTCCCGCTTCGGCGCGTCGTTCAGCATGCCGTACTTGCTCATCTCGAAGCGCAGCCGTGGCATGACCGAGATGTTAGCGCGGAAGTAGCCGTCGTTGGCGCGCGCGGCGAAGCACTCGTAGAGGTCTTCGATGTCGTTATGCAACCAGTCCGGGGAGTAGTCCTCGGGGAGGTCATCGGTGAAGACGTCGAAGCCGTCCGGTGGCTCGGCGATGGTCGTCGGCTCGACGCCGCAGATGTGCATGTCAAACCCCATGGTGGGTCAGTCCTTTCGGTCGGTCGTATGCGGATGCGGCTCGCTCACTGTGTGCCCTCCGCCTTGGCTGCCGCCCGGTCGTCCCCACTGTTGGCGGCGAGCGCCTTGAGGCCGTCCTCGATATCGTTCAGAAGGTCGATCGCGCTGCACCACACCTCGTAGAGACGGCGATGGATTGCGGCGCGGGGTTCGGGGTGGTCGCAGTTCTGCCCTTCCTCGATATCGGCTGCGTCCTGGTCGATCTTGGCTTGGAGGCCGGCCATCTT
>CAZJZM010000255.1:702-1716 GCA_964550485.1 Microcaldota archaeon
AAGGCGTCCAGTGAGTGGGTCTCGTTCATGATCTTCTCCTTTGCTGGTTGGGGTTTCCGCGACACGGCGCTCGACGCGGCGCCGTCTGCAAGCCAGTGCGGTCTGTCGCCTGCCGTTCCCCCTTTCTTTCAGGCGGCCGACGCCAACTCAGCAGTTGGTGGGGTCTTATAGACCCCCCCACCTGCGCTGTTGAGTTGACGCCCTTCGGCGGAACGACTCTCACAACTCATCAGTTGGGCGAACTGTAGAGTTGTCAGGCTCGATTCCGGCCCAACTCTGCAGGTCATCAGGGGCCGCTGTAGAGTTGGCTGCTGAGTTGGCGGGCGCTTCCGAATCGGACAACTCAACAGGGAGAATCGTCCCAACTGCTGAGTTGGGGGCCGAATCGGGAGCTTCTTCTGCCCCGAAGAGCTGCCCGGGTTCGCGGTCGGCGCAGCGCCAGTAGCCCATGGCGTGTGGCCCGGCCGAGCCGGCGCCGCGCTTGCGGTCCATGAGCCCCGGTAGCGCCGGGTCGCAGAGTTCGCGCAGTGCCTTCGACACCGCCTCCCGCCCGATGCCGTGCATGTCCTTGCAGGCCGCAATGATGGCCGCCTCGGGCATGGCGTGGTCGATGCCCAGCTCCGGGAAGAGGCCCAGGATCGCCGCCCGCGGGTTCTCGACCGCAGGGGTGGCGCGATGGTAGCGATGCGTCGTCGGGTCGAGTTCGATCACCACGTCGTCGGGGTCCTCTACGAAGGGTCGCCCAGCGGCGTCGATGATGCGGCAGTGGGTGAACCTCGTCCGGCGGATGCGGGCCAGCATGTCGAAGCCGCCGGCCGTCGCTGTGCTGCCACGCGCAGCCTCGTAGATCGAGCCGCCCTCCTTGCGCGTGTGGGTAGCGCAGATTACGGAGAGGTCGTGGGCCTTCCAGCGCTCGACGACGCGCAGGGCTACGAGAGCCGGGCCCGACCCCTGCTCCTCCTCGCCCACGAACCCCACCCATTGCGGATAGGTGTCGACGATCACGAGTTCGAT
>CAZJZM010000256.1:0-1716 GCA_964550485.1 Microcaldota archaeon
GCCGCTGACTTCCACATTGGTCATGCCGACAAAGTTCAACATCGCCGCGGTCCAGTACCGCTCAATCCCTTCCCACCGCGTGTAAATGGGCGGGTAGTCCGCCTGGTTGACCGTCCCTTTCAGAACGCCTTCCTTTTCGACCTGCAAATTGACACCGGGTTTGAAGAACAGCGCGCCCGTGAGAAACACGCCCTTGGGCACGACGATCACGCCTCCGCCGCCGACGGCGCACTGGTCAATCGCGTTTTGAATCGCCTTGGTGTTGACGGTCGCGCCATCGCCAACCGCCTGATAGTCCGTGATAACACGCCGGGGTTGCTCCGCCGCCGGGGACGCCGATAGGCACCCCATCAACGCCAGAATGCACGGGAATATGTATTTGGTTCGATCAGTCATAAGCTTATTCCGTGAGCCTGCCTGTCACGCCATCCCATGTCAACCCGCAAAAGGTGTAAAGCGTCGGGTTTCCATCCAGTTTGGGTTTGCCAAGTTGCCGGGCGCTCTCAATGTGTTCATAAAGTTTTGAACAACAAGCACTTATGTCGTTTTCGGAACGGACTCCTCAGCCCCGTTCGCCGGCTGTTCACGGAGAATATGTCGGATCACTTTACACTTTGCCGAAAGAGGCCGGATTCCCGGTTGCTATGCAAATGGTTGATACGCAGTCACTTATGCCAAATCCGAAAACGATCATAAGCTCGGCACATCATAAGCTGCAAATCGCGACCGGTCTTGATCTATTAGACACATTTATATTAGACACGCTTATGATAATTGAGGTTAACTCATGTACTGCTATTTTGCGCTGGTCGCTTGCCGTGGCTGCGGCTCTGGCTTTTTGCCCGCTCCAATCCCACGCCCAAATCACCCTCAGCACGGTGCCGGTTTGGGATGGAACCGATTCGGTTGATGGCTGGGGTCCCTCTACCGCACCAACCTTCGGGGAGACTTTCATCGCGCCGGTTGGAGCGACCCTTCTCAATGATTATACATTCTATGTTGCGAATCTGCCGGCCCAAGATGAAGTAGGTCCGTTCAGTTTTACCGCGCAGGGAGAGGTATTTAATTGGACCGGCAACCTCATTGGCGGCAACGCCCCGCAAGGAACCACAGGGGCGGCGCTTTACAGCAGCGCCGGATTTACGGTGACAGGCGCTTACACTTTCCAGGCCGTGACCGTCACCATCCCCGGTGGCGTGGCGGTAACAGCAGGCGACGCTTATGTGATTGACCTGACGGCGACAGCCGATCTTTTTGGGAATGGCTCCTTCGCCAACGTGGGTATGGCGTCGGCATCGCACGGGGGGAATGACGGCGGCGGCGGGCTCGCGTATAACAACGGCAGCAGCCCAGTGGGAACCTGGGATGACTCTTTTGATTTTGGCGATCTTGCGTTCACCGCCGACTTTAACAAGCCGGCCCTGGTGCCCGACACCGGCGGTTCCCAATGGCTCCTCGCCTCCGGTCTGGCCGCACTGGCATGTCTCCGTCGTCGCTTCGCGAAGAGTTGAGCCAAACCCGGCTGTTTTGTATCCGGTTATATCAGCGCGCGCCATTACGCCTGCCGCCTGTCAAGCTCCAGCAAGGCCACGACTTCCTCGGCAAAGAGATTCGGCAGGAATGTGACCTTCCCGTGCGTGTCAAAGCAGGCTTGGCGGACTTCCGGGTGATCCATTTGCCGGCAAAACTCGCGGAAATCGAGTATTGACAGAAAGT
>CAZJZM010000257.1:0-1714 GCA_964550485.1 Microcaldota archaeon
GGGGTGCAGAAGCAGCGGTAGGCCTTGCCCTCGGCCAGCAGCCGCTCGGTGTGCTCGGCATAGATCGCCAGCCGCTCGGACTGGCGGTAGGGGCCGTATGCGCCAGGGACCTCTTCGAAAGATCCGCCCGTCCGGCAAGGACCTTCGTCCCAGTCCAGGCCCAGCCAGCGCAGGTCTTCGATGAGCTGGCGCTCGAAACGAGGCTCGGAGCGCTCCAGGTCGGTGTCTTCGATGCGCAGGATGATTTGGCCGCCCGTGCGCCGGGCAAAGAGCCAGTTGTAAAGCGCAGTGCGCGCATTGCCCACGTGGAGAAGGCCGGTGGGGGAAGGCGCAAACCGGACGCGGGGAGTGATTGTGGTCATAACACTACAGATGATAGACCCAGGGAAAAGTGGCGAGCTGTTGGCAGCGTCAGAGGTTGGGCAACAGCGGGCACGGATTCCTGGGACAGGTTCGGATCAGGGCAGTCCGCCGCGAGGGGCCGGAGCGCATCTCGACGACATTCCCCCACCCTCATTGGTCCGGCAAGAAAAGAGTGACGTTGTCTCCAACCCACTCCCGCAAAAAACGCGGGAATGGATGGGGCACCCACACAGTATCTAGTTGCCAGATCAATAGTGGAGCGTATGTAAAAAAGGACCCTACGAGCAGGAAAAGGGAGGGCCCACCGCGGCGCTTCAAAAAACTATTGCAGGTTTTGTAGGTAAAGAATAAAATCTTTACTACAATGACCGAAGTAAAGACGCATCCCTCAAGCACCATCAGCAGCAAGGGGCAAGTGACTGTCCCGATTGAGGTTCGCCACCGTCTTGGGTTGAAGGAAGGCGACCGCGTGGAGTTCGTTTTCATGGATGGCCGCACCTATCTACGTCCGGTGCGGACTGAGGCGAACCCCTTCACTGCATTCATGGGGAGTCTCCCGGTGTTTTCCACCAAGGAGGAGATCGACGGCTGGGTCAGCGAGCTCAGGGATGGGGGCCAGGAGTGAGAACGGCCATCGATTCCAACATCTTTGCCGCGATCTGGTCGGGCGCAGCTTCCGCCCGGCAGTTAATTTCCCAGTTGGGCGAGGCGCGTACCAATGGGGCACTGCTCATCTCGCCCTTCGTTTTTGCCGAGCTCCATGCCTATCCTGGCGCGAGCGAGGAGTTTCTTCACGGGTTCCTGGCGGCGACCGGGGTTCAGGTCGATGCCAAGATCGAAGAGCGGGTCTGGGCCGAAGCGGGACGGCGTTTTGCCCGCTATGCTGTCCGGCGCAGGCAGTCGGGAACCGAGCCGGTGGGTCTGCTGGCGGATTTCTTGATCGGCACCCATGCGCTGATGCAGGCTGACCGGCTGTTCACGCTCGGCCCGCGCCGTTACATCCAGGACTTCCCGGAATTGCCACTGCTTTAGGAAGCGAATCGGGTAAGCTCGCCGAACGGCGGACCGGAATCAAGAAAAATGCTCCCATCCATTTGGTTTCAGCGGTTTAGGACCATGCGTCGTGAGCAGGGTGACGGCTGCCTGACTGGGGCGCGCCTTTCCGATGCGGCCGATCTTTGTGATTCCGACGCCCGCAATCCGGCGGGGCATCCTGGCTTGAGGGGGAGCGGCGAAGAGCAGCTCGTAGTCCTCTCCGCCATGCAGGGCCTGATCGAGGGTTGCGGCGGGGTGCAAGGGCAGGGCGTCGGCGTCCACTTCGGCGCTAACGCCCGATTCCTCGCAAAGGTGG
>CAZJZM010000258.1:0-1712 GCA_964550485.1 Microcaldota archaeon
AAGACCTCAACGAAGTGGGATTACGAGGCCGATGTGGTCGTCGTCGGCTACGGCGGCGCCGGAGTGAGCGCGGCCATCACGGCCCACGATGCCGGGGCCAAGGTGCTGGTGCTGGAAAAGAGCCCGAGCCTGGCCAGCCTTGGGATCACCAATGGCAAGGTTGCAGCCCAGCAGATTTCCGGCGGCGGGGGCAACTCCCATATTTGCATGGGCCAGTTCTGCTCTCCCAAGGATGCGGAGGGCGCGGCCAACTATCTTTATGCGGGCTGCGGCGGCGGCGATACGGGCGGCTCTTTGACCTCGATGGAGATCTGCAGGGCGTGGGCCGACGAGATGGTGAAGAACAAGGCATGGGCCGACGAGATGGGTATCCACGCTGTGAGCATGGGCAACCGGTCGGAGTATTCTCATCTCCCCGGCTATGCCTCCATGTACGTCTACCAGACCACGGGCTACGGCCAGGCCTGGTTCAAAGTTCTTGACGATCAGGTGCAAAAGAGAAAGATCCAGATTCTCTTCGACACGCCGGGAAAGGAGTTGATCCAGGACCCTGCGACCAAGGCGATCATCGGCGTCAAGGCAAAGAGCGGGGAGAAGGAGATCACGATCAAGGCCCGCAGGGGCGTGATCCTGAGCACCGGCGGCTTTGAGTTCAACGAGAAACTGAAGAACAAGTATTTCAAGGCTTACCCCATGAAGTTTTACGGGTGGGGCTATAACACAGGCGACGGCATCCTGATGGCTCAGAAGGCCGGGGCGGACCTCGCGAACATGGGCAACCTGTGCGGGGGGAACTGCACATGGTCTGCTGACGATCCGGCCAATGTGGGCCATTCGGCGAACCCCTCGAAGAACAACTACATCTGGGTCGACAAGTTCGGAAGCCGGTTCATCAATGAAAATGACTCGCGCATCAACCCGCACAAGGGCTGGATGATGTTTACGCAATTCGACAACGCGCGGGCGACATTTCCTTATATCCCGCACTACCTGATCTTCGATGAGACAGCGAGACTCGCCGGGCCGCTGGACTCCTTTGGCTCCATGGCAGGCCCTCCAGCGGGCGTTGCGCCGGGCGGAGCTGGTGCCGCGCCTGCAGGCGGAGGAGGGGGCGCTCCAGGAGGTGAAGGCGGAGGCGCGCCCATGGGCGGAGCCGGAGCTCCTCCTGGGGGAGAGGCAGGAGCCGCGCCGGCCGGCAGTGCCGCAGCGGCGCCTATGGCTGCATCGGGAAGCAAACACGGGCCGACGATGGGCCGCGAGGTTCTGCCTGCTGCGCTGGGAGGCGTTGAATCCTGGAGCAAAGACAACAGCGAGGAGATCAAGAAGGGCTGGATCAAGAAGGGAGACACCCTGGAGGAGCTCGCCAAAGCGATCGGCTCGCCCATGGACGCAGCGACGCTCAAAGCAGCGGTGGAAGCTTACAACGCTGCTTGCGATGCGATGGAGGATAGACAATTTGGCCGGAATGCCCGGCAGCTCGCGCCGATCAAGACAGCTCCCTTCTATGCGGTGCCGTTGTATCCCGGGCTCGTCTGCACCGAAGGCGGCCCGGCAATCAACGCGTAATTCCAGGTGGTAGACCCGGACGGCAATCCAATTCCGCGGCTCTACACGGCCGGAACCAACGGATCGCCTGTCACTCGTGTTTACAGCGTTACAGGCGGCAACCTGGGCACCTGCATGGCATCGGGCCGCATCGCGGGCAGAAACGC
>CAZJZM010000259.1:0-1702 GCA_964550485.1 Microcaldota archaeon
ACCTGGGCGGAGAAGAACTTTGCCCAGGAAGAGATCGTCATGCACGCCAGCCCCGAGTGGCTTCCGGCGAAGTACAAGAACTGGGACAGCTTTCTGGCGGCGGCGGTGAAGAAGGCAATGAAGAAAGGCCCTGTCTTCGGCGATGTGAACACGTGGGCCTATGGAAGCTGGCACGTAGTGGACCTGGAGCATCCGCTGGCGACGATACTCCCGGACTTGGGGCATTTTGCCGGAACCGGCCCTCTGCCCTTGAGCGGCGACAACACCACCGTCAAACAGGTAGGCCGCGCCTTCGGCCCCTCGCAGCGCTTCACCATGGACTGGAGCAACGTGGACGGCTCCACGGAAGACATTGTGCTGGGAGAAAGCGGCAACCCGCTATCGCCCTACTTCCGCGACCAGTGGAAGGACTACTACGGCGGGACGACCTTCGCGCTGCCGTTCAGCAAAGGTGCTGTGGCCGCGCAGGCGCGACACACCCTACGCCTGCTCCCGTGAAGCCACTCCCTTTGCAGGTTCGCACCGCGACGCGTTGTACACTGCCCTCAGCGCGGCGCATGAATCCTCAGCGCAACTGCGCCGCACGAAGGACCTGAAAGTGAACCAGATTACTGTTGATCCGTTCCTCTGCAAACGCGATGGAATCTGCGTTGCCGTTTGTCCGGCGCGCGTGCTCTTGAACAACTCGGACGGACTGCCGGAAGAGATCCCGGGCAGTACCTGCATCCACTGCGGCCATTGTGTGGCCGTGTGCCGCAGCCACGCGCTCAGCCATAGCGGCCTGGAGGCCGAAGCACTGCTGCCGATGCCGGAGGAACTGCCTTCGCCCGAGGCTCTGGATGGATTACTGCGGAGCCGAAGGTCGATTCGCGCCTACCGGCCCGAACCGGTGCCGCGGGCGGTGCTCGAAGAGCTTCTCCACGCAGCCCGCCGCGCCCCGACAGCCACCAATTCCCAACTGTTGCACTGGATCGTGGTCAGCGGCCGGGAGCAGGTTCATGCCGTGGCTGCGGAGATTGTGGAAGGGATGAAACTGGCCGGGGTGAATCCGGCGATTCTCGAGCGGTGGGACGGGGGCGAGGACTTCGTCCTGCGCGGCGCTCCTACATTGGTGCTGGCCTGCGCGCCGTCGGAATACTTCTGGAAGAAGGAGGACTGCGCCATCGCCCTGACCTTCCTGGAGCTGGCCGCCGAAGCCCGCGGCCTGGGGGCGTGCTGGGCCGGCTACCTGACTCGCTGCGCCACGCTCCACGCACCCTTGCGCGAACTGCTGCGGGTCCCCGAGGGCTATGCGGTTGGCGGCGGGCTGATGCTGGGCCGTAGCCAGTACAAATTCCACCGCATCCCGCCGCGCAAACCGCTGAGCGTGCAATGGCAGTAAGAATTTCCGTCGCCGTTCTGCTGCTGGCGGCCTTGCTGGCCACCGCGCCGCTGCTGGTGCATGGGCCAAGTTGCGGACACGACTTCGACTTCCACCTGGCTTCGTGGCTGGACGTGCAGAACAGTTGGCGACACGGGATCGTCTATCCGCACTGGGCTCCGAGCGCCAACTTCGGAGCCGGCGAGGCGCGATTCGTCTTTTATCCGCCGCTGACCTGGATGCTGGGCGCGGCGCTGGGCTGCGTGCTGCCCTGGACGCTGGTTCCGGCGGCGCTGACCTTTCTGCTGCTGGCAGGCACGGGTCTGGCGACGCGGGCGCTGG
>CAZJZM010000260.1:0-1699 GCA_964550485.1 Microcaldota archaeon
GTGAAGATCCAATACCTGGGCATCGGCGCCACCGTCGAGGGCGATAAAGCCATGATCAAGGGCGTGGTGAAGTCCATGCCGAGCTATCACCTGGTCCTCCCCGTTCTGGACGAGATCCGGTCGCGCCTCGTCGAAGAAACGGATTACGAGCGGGAGGCCGAAAACACGGTCTACTTCGGCAGCCATCTCAGGCTCCCCGGCGTGCGCGTGCCGTTGGTATTCCGGGAAACCACGACCACTCAGGTCCTCAGCCTCTCCTACATGGATGGCTTCCCCTTAAACGTTTGGCTGAAACAGGGTCCGTCCCGGGAAGACAAGGACAGAGTCGCCCAGCTCCTTTACGATATCTTCATACACTCCCTCTACGAGCTGAACACGATCCACGCAGATCCCAATCCGGGGAATTTCATCGTGGGCCCCGGCCTCGACATCAGGCTCGTCGACTTCGGCTGTGTCAAACGGTTCGACTCACGCTTCGCGGACCTCTATCGGCGAGTGGTGCAGGCGGCGTTGAAGGGAAGCAAAAAGGACCATGAAGACCTGCTCCGCGCCATGGAGATCGGGGGCCCCGGCGCCGATCCGGCTTCACTTTCGCGGATCAGCGAGGTGACCTACGAGATGGGCCGCTGGTTCGGGAGTCTCTACGGCGAGGAGGGCTTCGACTTCGGGGCGAAGACCGCCTTCATCCGCGAGGGCAGGCAATTGATGCAGAAGATGTTTGCCTTCAGAAAGTCCATCAAGGAGATCAACACCAATTTCGTCTTTCTCAACCGCACCCGCTACGGCCTGATACGCCTCTTTCAGCTCATGGAGGCCAGGGTGAAGATCAGAAACCCCTATGAGTCCGAATGAGCCAGAAAGGGCCGGAAATGGGGGGACACCTATGAACCGCCGAACACGATCTCTTTATCAGGAGGCTGTCTCATGAAGAAGACTTTCATTCTCGTTGCCGGTGGTGTCATGATCCTCTTTGCTGTCCTCCACGGGTATCTGGCGTGGTATATCCACGGACTCACGACCCTGTCGCCTTTTCTCAAGGCGCTCATGGAGATGCTCAACATCGCCACGGGCCTGTTCATTCTGTTCCTTGGCGTGACCTCCCTTTTCTTCGGGCGCGACCTCGTGGCCACGCGCCTGGGCAGCATGGTGCTCCTTGCCGGCCTTCTCTTGATGATCGGCCGCGCCGTGGGGGAGATCGTCATTTTCCCCGGCTTCAACACTCCCATTTTTGTCGCCTGCGGGCTGGTCGCGTGCCTCTATGGTGCGGCCCTCCTGTGGAGGCCCTCGCCCGGCGTTTCGGACGGACAGCGGCAAGAAGGAGGAGTCCGTGCTTCTGGATGACATACTGCCCCGTTTCGACGTCACGGAAAAACACTCCATCAAGGTGAGCGCCCCTCCCGAGATCGCCTTTTCCGCCATGAAGGACGTAACCCTCGACGAGATATCCTGCATAGTGCCACTCCTTCTCTTCCTGCGCACCATACCGGAGAAAATGGTGGGGAGGAAGGGAAGTATCCCCTTTTCGGGGAAGCCGCTACTCTCTTTGTTGCTGGACAACGGCTTCATCCTCCTTGCCGAGAAGAAGGAGCGGGAGATAGTTTTCGGCAAGATGGTGCCTGCGGCCATAGGGAGGTTATGGAAAGCGTCGAGCGCGAGGGAAGTTCCCCTATCGGGCGCAGCAGAGCTTCTCGCTTTTGAC
>CAZJZM010000261.1:0-297 GCA_964550485.1 Microcaldota archaeon
TTCCCAGCGCGAACAGACGGCTGGCTCCGTAAGCACCGCCCAGATATGATCCAACTTGTGCGTGCCCATTGGTCGGCGCGCTTCCTCGTTGGATATTGTCACGCCATGACGGGCAAACAATTCCACAAATGCCGCCACCGGCCCACGGCTCCCGTAGTCGAGCACGGTGCCAGAAATATCAAAGATCATGGCGCGAACACCGCGAGGCGCGGCTGGCGGTGCATTCATTTCTTTACCGGAATAATCGTGATTGCGCCCACCACACACCAGACCGCGATGACGACGAAGGCGGATGCC
>CAZJZM010000261.1:307-1699 GCA_964550485.1 Microcaldota archaeon
GATGACCACCTGGCCTAGGGCGGCAAATCCATACGCAGAGGCGTCCATCAGCCCGGTGGCTGTTCCCGAACGCTCGCGCCCCACCAGTTCCGGGCACAAAGCCCAATAGGTGGACTGTGGCCCATAAACCAGAAACCCACTCCCCGCGAGCAGGAAGATGACGATGAGCGGATTGTGCGTGGAAAGCTGGCTCAACAAAGCGGTGGCCACAGCCGCTGCGCCGAGGTAATAGAGCACGACCCGCGAACGCTTTTCTGGAAACCACCTGTCGGCAATCAACCCCGCCGTTAGCGCGCCGGCTGCCATGCCTACGGGCAAAGCCAGAGTAATCCACAATCCTGCGGTGTTCTGTTTCCAGTTGGTTCCGAGAAAATGCACCGGCACCCAGTTCAGCAAGCCATAGCGGGCGATGCTTTCGCAACCAATCGAAAGACAAGCCCAAAGAAATGCCCCATTCCGCAGCACTTTGCCATAGCACTGCCACGCGGTTTCATTCCGGGCACCCACCGGATCATCGGCCGCATCCGGCGGTAGTGGCGGGAATCCCCGGTCTTCCGGCCGGTTCCGTCCATACAGCACAAAGATTGCACTGCCCACCAGGATCAACAGCACCGGCAATCGAAATATCCACCGCCAGTCCAGCGTTTGTGTCACCAGAATGCAAAGCAAAAACGTCAGCGAACTCGAAGCCCCCGCCGCCAACAGATAAAATCCGATGGCCTTGCCACGCTCATGCCGGGGCCACCAATTGGCCAGCGTGCGGCTCAATGCCGGCCAGGCCGTGGACTGGGCCAAGCCATTAGCCCCCCAACAAATCAAAGCCACCAAGAATGATGAACTGAAGCTGACGCCCCAGTTCAACATCACCGACAGCACTGCGCCGATAGCCACCATGCGCCGGGCACCGAAGCGATCGCTGAGATTGCCATTGATGGCCTGCCCGAGGCCATAGCCAATCAGCAGCGCGCCGCTGAACATGCCAATGGCCGTTGAAGAAAGTCCTAACGCCTCCTGCATTCCCTTGGCGGCAAACCCAAAATTCTGGCGTCCCAGATAGAAAAACAGGTAACAAAACATTACCAAAAACAGAATTCGCCACTGTGCTTTGCGGAAGGAACCCGCGTTCAAGTCTAGCGACGAGGTCTGGATCGCGCTTAACCTTGACCCTTGAGCGGCTTCCCGGTCTGGCGGTTCTGTTAAAGAAGATGACATTGAAACGATATACTGGTTCCGGCGGGCGGGATGCTCAACATAATGGGATAGTCATTTCCCGTATTCGATGCCACCAACAAATGGATATTTCAGGATTGATTTAACACAATTGTTAAATTGAATTTTGGAAGTTAAGGTTGAATCTGTAAATCCAGTAATTTTCCAGTGATGTGCGGTTCC
>CAZJZM010000262.1:0-1675 GCA_964550485.1 Microcaldota archaeon
CTCGGAGCATCGGGTAGAACGGCTGCTGGTTGTTCTGACACTGGGTCATTTTGGCACCAAACTCGAGAGCCAGGATCCATCGTTGCGTACGCGTCTTGACGTCGCAAGAGAGCTCTTTGTCCGAGTCAATCCGATCCAAGACTGTGGCCGTTCGTAAGTCGATCGCCTGACTCACGAACTGGCCCTTGGAGTACAGACCCAAGACCTCTTTCTCGTCCGCCTTGTCGGGCAAACCAAGGAACGGAATGCCGTTATCCAAGAACATCTCCTTCCACTTGCTATTGTGCGACATGAATCGCGCGACATGCAACTTCCACTGCGCGTATGGTCGCGACGGACTGTAGATGATGTGTCGCGTCGCGTCGAAGTCCTCGAGAAACGAAGCCATTCTGAAACTGACCCTGTCTATTCCCTGATGCGAACATATACAGAGAAAAGCAAGTCTTTAACGACGCAAGAACAGCTTAATCTTAGAGTACCACTGCATTGTTTCGTCAAAAACGGGCCACCAAGGCTGTTCGAACTGCTTGGATGGGTCGACCAACGCCGCTTGTGCAGGAGTTGCCGGAGTCACGAAGACGCCAGTGTCGGCATGATACGTCACTCCCTTCTCGGTGATGTAACCGCCTGCTCGAACGAAAACGCCGTTGTTGAATCGGCCATGTTCCAGATGGTCTGCGCCAATGTACCGAGTGCTCGTCTCGCCGTCGAGTCGGCCTTTGGAATCGAAGACGCCGACCTCTGTGGTCACGTCCTTGCGCTCATACTTCTCGTCGCCAACCTCGATCGTGAAAGCCACGTCCGCAGAAGCCATACCCGTGAGCATGTCGTTGATGTTTCCACCCGAATTCGTGACGAATGGCATGAACGTGAATCGGCACTTCCCGAAATGCAAACCTCGCGGTGTGACCTGAAGACTTCCGACTGACACGAAATCGCCTTCGATACAGCGGCCAACTCGGACGACCATGCCCCCATCCTTATCCTTCGGGAAAAACGCTTGCATGCAGTGCTCTCCGGTGAGGAGTTCGCTGCTGTCGTAGTGACCGAACAGGAAATAGTCTCCATCATCCTCTTGTCGACTGACCATGCCCATTCCACGACGCATGTAGCGTGTGTCATAGAAGCCGGAGAACCTCGTCCGTGGCTGATCTGACTCGAACAGGCCGTACACGATCTTGTGTCTTGTCTTCCAAGTGGTCAGTGTCTGCTCGAACGATGGCGGTGGAGGCAAGGGACGTGCCGAAAATGGGTTCAACATATCAAATCCTCTCGGCAATCCTTCGATCAGTTGGATATGCGGCTTCTTGACCAGGTAAATCACCGGTCCATCGCGCTTTGCGTGTGCAGGAATCATGGTCTCGCTGATGAGATTGACCGGCAGAGAGTCGCCGGGAGCAATCACCATCAAGCCCTGGTGGATCCCATGTTCTGCTGTCTCTCGTCCTCGGAAGAACGACTGGCCCCAGAAAGCGTCGACTCGAGATCCGGTGTAACCGATGAAAACCGTGGTCTCTTGAGACTTGGCCATCAAGTACAGGAATTCCATGATCTCGCGAATCAGCTCTCGGGGCATCGGATCGAGCACGTCATAGAGAAGATCACTTGTCTTCTGCGCAAATCCCTCCAGAGGGACCAGTGTCGACTTCTCTTCGGTCTTCTGGTGTTTCGGCTC
>CAZJZM010000263.1:0-1673 GCA_964550485.1 Microcaldota archaeon
AATGCATCCGAAAGCATGTAGGTCGCGAGGTAGGTAATCTGGACCTTGGATCGATCCGGCAGCAATGGGTACATATCAGAACTGCAATAGCCCCGCAGTTTCACGACCGTTAGTTTGTTCAGGTACGGGCGTATCTTGCTGTAGAGCAGCCTCTCACCGTCGAACTCATAAACTGGCCCATTTACTCCCTGGCTCTGAGCCGTTTCGGCCTTAAGCAGCTTACCTGTGTTTGACTCGATACTGTCGGCACCGAAGTAGGGAAGGGCGAGGTCTACGTCTGTTGTAATCGTCCCGCCTACGGCGCAGAAATCCCCAAGCGGAACCATCGGCCAGTCGGGATGGATTGGGACGTGGGGCCGGTAGTCGTCGAGAACGGCACGGGCACCGTCGATGACTTTCTGATAACCCTCGATCTCCGCTACAATCTCCCCCTGCACATCTAGCGGGGGTAGGGGAATCTGGAGTTTCTCTATTTCCCCGCGATTGATGGAGGCGAAAGCTGCTCCTGCGTCCCCCTTAATATGCGCTTCTTGACTTCGCAAGAAGTAGAAAGCGTATAGAGGCAGAAGTCTCCCATTTGCCGGTTTGATAGCAGCTAGACCACGCCCGATGCATACTCTTTGGGGCGCGAGGTTCACTGGTCCTACTGGAGCACGGACAGACATCAGGATGTCTCCGGACTCTGCAAATCGTTGTGGGGCCGTGGTCCAGGTCGTTGGGGGGCCTATGAACACTTCGCCGAACTCGGTCTTACCCTGATAGAAGGGGACTCCATCCCCTGCTTCGTTATAGGACTCGCCGGGTGGCGACTGGCCAGCCACGACCTCCGCCACTTCTCCAAGCTCTATCGTTGGATAGCGCGTAGCCCTTGCTACGCCCACCTGATACCGCTCCCCGCTGAGGTTGTAATCGCCATTGGCGGCAATCTTCTCCTTCGGCACGACCATCCCGCAACTTAGCTTGAGGGTATCCGTGGGTTGATGACTTCGCAGAGCGTGGAAGTAGGCGTCGATTTCGGCCTTGACCTGCGGCAAGTCGCTACCGACCATCGCGCGACGCTGGGCACCCAGCCCGAAGCCGTCGTTTTCAACCTTGAAGAAGCCGATGCTATCGCTCTGTTTGGCGAGGGATTTGTCGAGGATGAGGATGGAGGTCTTGACGCCGGAGTAGGGATTAAAGCAGCCCGCAGGAAGCGAGATGACGGCAACGAGGGAGTTCTTGACCAGCATCTTGCGCAGGTCTTTATAAGCGCCCTGGCTCTGGAAGATGATGCCCTCGGGAACGATGATTCCTGCGCGGCCATTGGTGGTGAGATGTTCAGCCATGTAATCGACGAACAGAACTTCGCTGCGCTTGGCATCGATGGAGAATCGCTTATGCGGCTTGATGCCGCCTTTGGGGGACATGAAGGGCGGATTGGCAAGGATCACATCGGCAAGTTCGTTCCAGCGCTCCTCCTGCGTCAGCGTGTCGTATTCGTAGATGTGCGGGTCGGTAAATCCGTGCAAGTAGAGGTTGACGAGCGACAGGCGAACCATGTCCGGCGAGATGTCGTACCCCTTGATGTTCTGCGCGAGACGGCCTTTCTCTTCCGGGGTTAACGTGGACTTGCCTTTTGCGTCGGAGTTTGAGGCGAGAACGTGCTTGTATGCCGAGATGAGAAAGCCGGCGGT
>CAZJZM010000264.1:0-1670 GCA_964550485.1 Microcaldota archaeon
ATCCGGATCCATCGGTTTGTCCTTCGGCGGGACGAAACTTTCGCAGAAAATCATCTAGGTCGGGCAAAACCGGCCGGGATCGGTGCCGCCAAAGAGGATCGTGTTTCGATCCATTTCCGGATAAACAAGGTTTCCCTTTGGCCCTTTCATCATTTGTTCGCGCAGCCTGGAATCGTAGCTGAATTTTCCATCCGGCCCGGCAAACGGCGGCGTGAACATATCGTGTCCAAACCAGTATCCGAACCAGTGGTTGCGCTGCTCGCCCTTCGCCCAGTGGCTCAAACCCGAATAAACCGGCGTCAGAACGAACAGCCCAAGCGTAATGATCATCGGCGCGCGGTTGCGATAAATCACCAGGCCGCCGATGAACGCAACGACAATCCCCAAATTCAGCAGCGCCCCCCAAACCGGCAGGCTGTATTGGTTTGGGGCGAAAATTCGCGGCAACGCTCCATAGACCTGCTGCAGGCTCAAACGATCTTCTCCGGAAAAGGCCAGAAACACCGAAAAGGCCACAAAAAGAAGCGCCGCGCCGGCGAACGCCCAGGCCAGGGAATTGTCATCCGGAGAGTCTTTTGCCTTCTTGATGAACCAATGGGCGGCTATGGCGGCAAAGACAAAAGCCGTGACCATGCTCAAAAACAGGAAAAGCGTGTATTGATAAGTCATCGCGCCGACGCCGCCGTAGAAGGTTGTGCCGACACCATCGTAAAGCACGACGACGGTGGGCAACAACATCATCGCCCCCAGCATGAGGCCGGCGGATCGAAAACTGCGATAGTGCGTCGCCATGTAGGCCGAGAGCAACGCCAGCCCGTAGCCGATCATGATGGCAACCAGCGCGTGCGAGGCGGTGAAAAACACCTTGTTTTCCTCCGCCGACTGCCGGTCGGGTGTCGTGTTCATCACGACGGTCAGCAAAATGCCGACGCAGAAGTAAATCGCCGCCAGGCCGACAATCCACGCGCGTTCGCGCTTTTGCATTTTGAGGATGAACAGAAACGGCATCAGGGCGATGAACAGGTTGACCCAACTGAACGAGCTGGCCACGCCGCTGACGAGCATCCCCAGTTGCATGATGAACCGCAGCTTTTCATGGAGAATGTCCGTTGGATGCGCCTGTTCATACTGGCCGCGGGTCAGGGCGTGAAAGAATCCCTCCACCGTGCGCGGATAACCCCATTGCATCGGCGGATCCGTCATGCCCGAAAGCGGCTCGTAAAAATAAAACGCCGCGCCAATAACCCAAAAAACCAGGGCGAGGATCACGACCTTTGTCTCCGTGCCCAGCGCCTTGGTCTTGGCGGTCAGCCAGACGCAGGCGGCGATGGAGCCGATGCCGACGACGTGGAAAATCGCGATGAAAACCGAATCAAGGTTTGCGAGGGCCGGCAGTTTGCCGGAGTTCATTCCAAACACGCCCAGCACATAAAGAACGCTGTTCCAGAAAAAGAAATCGCGTCCCAGGCGCGGCACCGTCATGGCCACGGCGATTTCAATCCCCATCGCCGCCACGAGCATCGTCTGGTGAATCGTGATGCACAGGCCGAAGAAAAACATCGCGATGTAAAGGTAACGCCGCTGGTGCGGCGCATAAATCCACCGCATCAGGCAGACCGCCACGACCATCAGCCACGGCACGTCAAACACCGAAATGCGGTTGATGACCA
>CAZJZM010000265.1:0-1659 GCA_964550485.1 Microcaldota archaeon
AGGTGCGCGAAGTTTTTCCGCATACGGCCCAGGTACTGGTGATCAACGACCAGACAAGTGGGGCGGGAGTGATCCTGGAGACAACCCGCATCCGGGGCATTCTGCGCGGCAATGCCGCCGGTCAGCCCCAGATTGTGGGCATCCTGGCGGACCAGCGTATACAACCGGGAGAGAAGGTCCTGACTGCCGGTGGCGACCTGATATTCCCGCGGGGTTTGCCGGTGGGTGTGGTGGAGAAAGTGGTGCGGGACCCGGATCGCGACTCCTTTATTGAGGTCATTGTGAAGCCGGCGGCGCAACTTGACCGGCTGGACGAGGTGCTGGTGATTACCTCCCTGGAGCCGCGCTTCTCGCAGGAGGAGCAGCAGGATATCGCGACCAGCGAAGCGCTGAAGGGCCCGGAAGTTGAACAGGCCAAGGCGCAGAAAAAGGCCGCTGAGATCATGGCCGAACGACTGCCGGCGTTGACGGATCCGAATGTTCCACCGGACCAGCAACCGCTGCATGAAACCGCGCCGCCGACGATCCTGGCACATGCGCCGCAGGCGATTCATCCGGATCGTTTTACTCCCGGGAATGCTCCGGCTCCTGAAGGATTGGCGGTGCAGCCTGCAGGCACAGCCAAACCCGAAGTGGTGCTGAAACCCGGCCAGACCATAGACCCCGCCACCGGAATGCCCATGGCCAAAGGCGCCGCCAAGCCGGCCAGCAAGCCGACTACAAAGCCGCGGAGGAATCCGTGATGTCTGTTCTTGCCTCGAATATGCGGCGCGACATGGAGATCCGCCGCTACCCGGTTCTGGTGTATACGCTGGTTCCGCTGGTGGCGTTGGTGCTGCAGGCATGGCTGCCGCGCCTGCTGCCGGGGCACGTTTGGTTCGATCTCCCGCTGGTGGTGACAGTGTATTTCGCATTGAACCGCCGCAGCCCGGTGCAGGGCACCATACTGGGCGCATTCATGGGGCTGTTCGAGGATGCGCTGACCCATCACGCCATCGGGGTGAACGGGATCGCCAAGACCATTGCGGGATTTCTGGCCGCTTCGGTGGGCATCCGGATCGACGTGGAGAACCACACCATCCGAGTGGCGCTGAATTTTCTGCTTTCCTTGCTTTGCAGCGGCGTCTATCTGTTCATCTACCGTTTCCTGCTCGGTCTGGATCTTGACTGGAGCTGGTTCGCAGAACTCTTCAAGGCAGTGGGCAACTCGGTGATCGCGCTGGTGCTCTTCCCGCTGCTGGACAGAACTCAGATTCGGGATTAAGGGATTAAGGGAGTAGGGAGTAGCAAATCATCAAGGCGCACAGTGATGTTTGACGGAATCCATAACAACCGCGACGAAAAAATCCCCGTTCTGAAGCTGACGGTGGTGCAGTACGGCATCCTACTGATGATGCTGGGGCTGACGGCGGGACTGTGGCGTCTGCAGGTGCTGGGCGCGGACAACTTCCGCATGCTGGCCGAGCAGAACCGCATCCGCAAAGTTCCGGTGCTGGCGGCGCGGGGCAAGCTCTTCGATCGCGAGAATCGCCTGGTGGTGGACAATTATCCTTCGGTTTCCTGCTTTCTTCTTCGTGAACAAAAGCCCAATGTGGATGCCGATCTCCCGCTGATTGCCAAAGGCCTGGACCTGGATCTTGAGCAGTTGCGCAACACGTT
>CAZJZM010000266.1:0-1656 GCA_964550485.1 Microcaldota archaeon
AGCTCTCGACATCTAATCCAACCAACTACATAATCACGGCGTCCGTCGGTTCAACCCAACGTAGTTTCAATGTCTGGGTGATTTGGGCGACGAATACCCTGCTTACCACAGGAACGCTGCCCCGCAACGCCCCTGCGTTTCCCGCAACTATTAACGGAATACAATTTCTGGATGGCACGACCAATATTTTGGGTCCGCTATATTGGGCCGATCATGACGCTGCTGCTGTCAAAACATGTGCCGTCGCAACACTCTTGCCGCCTGGGGTCGGTGCATTGATCCCAAGCGGATTTGCCCCGGTTCGGTTCAGATGGACACATACTTTTGAAAACGGCGTGCCTGTTACCGATACAAACCATTGGACGACGAACTGGGTCGCGGACCTGCCGCAGAATAGTTCCATCGGCAATCGATATACGACAAAAGCTGACAGCAATGGAAATTTGTACAGTATTGATGGGCCTAACATGCAGCCCATTGTTGGACATTGGGGCGTAACCAACTCTACGGACAAATATTCCAATTTTAGGGATTATCTTACCTTCTTAGGCGTCCCGTGTTCAAACACTAACTTCTGGTATTATGCAGCACAATGGACGAATAGTGGTCCGACGTACCAGGTTCACAACAACTTTGTTAACACGACTAACATTATTCTGCCCACAAACTCCGCTTACAAGCCATAATTTCAATTAGGCCTAAATTCATGAAAAATACATATTCTCCATCCACCGCCGGCTCCTCGCCAGTTGTTTTTCTTCACAAAATGGCTGCGGTTTTGGTTCCTGTCATTGTTTTTGCGCTTTGCAGACCGGCCGCAGGGGCAGATAGTACTAATAGTACTAACAGCGGCGAACCATCAATGGCGATACAGGCTGCGGCGATTGATCGAGAGATGAGGCTTATTAATGGAAACGGTCCCGACCTCACCGAGGCAGATATCATCGCTTATTGCATCGAGAAAGCAGGAATGCACTCCAGGGATGTTTTAGAAATGGACGAAAGTTATTTTCATACGAAACGCGAGCGCCTTTGGCAGAAATTATTGGACATCTTCAACGACAAAAGCCGTTCGAATTATTCCCGCTGCGCGGCTGCTTATTACTTGGGCGAAATGCGTGTCCCTGAAGCGGCGGAGGACCTGGCTGCTGAAATTACCCTGGGCCTTGATATGGAATATGAGGGTTATCGTATACCAAGTGAGGCGTTCATGTCCCCAGCCTCCACAGCTCTGGTGAAGATAGGCTCGCCCGCGCTTCCAGCCCTAGTTAAGAACCTGGAGAACAGCGAAGATTCTTCGGTGAGGATGGCAAGCTTGGTCGCTATTTATGCGATAGATGGAAAGGACAAAGCGATTACACAATTCAGGCTAAACCGGGCCATGAACGGCCAATCAGATGCAAAGAAGAAGGCCCGAATTGCTGCTTCGCTTCAAATATTGACCAGCAATGCCGAATTTAACAGGGCAGGGGTCACGCCGTAGTTTGCCATTTGTGCGAGGAGTTATGCGGGGGGGCGCGTTGTCCATCCAGGCAGAAGTTTGATCCATTTCTTGAGCCTTTTGCGCCTTCTCGCGGCAATCCCAATTCCTGCTTTTCGGCTTTTTCCTCTCCGTTTCCTCCGTTTCCTCCTGTTCCTCATTCCTCATCCGCGTCA
>CAZJZM010000267.1:0-1654 GCA_964550485.1 Microcaldota archaeon
CCATTGAGGCGGACACCTTCCCCGACAGCTACGATCCGTGGGATTTCGGTTTTTACGATTACGACGACAACCATATCGCCATCCAGGGCTGCGGACCCGGACTCGCCAACTCGCCGGCCCACTATGTCTCCAATCTCGTCAGCCCTCTTGTGCCGACCAGCTGCCTGGTTGATCTGAACGGCACGTACGCGATGGCTTCCAATCCAGGTTCTTCGGCGGGTACGGGCGAAGTCTACATTGCGGACAGCAACCCGCATCAGATCGTCGTTGTCTACAACGGGCCGAACGATTCGCCGGCGAACTACCTCTACGTTTACCTCGATCCGGCGTTCAACCAGGGGACGCACACGCCTGTCGCAGGATCGGCGCCTCTTTTCTCGGGACCGTTCGACATCGCCGAATACATCGATCTGAGCAACGGGACGGCCTACATCGGCTTCACCGCTGCCACCGGCGGCTCCTTTGAGCAGCATGAGCTGATGGGCTTCTCCTTCACGCGGAACGGCTTCGGCAGCGTGAATGTCTGCCCGTCGGGACAAACTACTCCGGCGCCCTGCAGCAAAACGCTGCCGGTGACCTTCAGCCTCAACTCGAGCACACCGATCGGCTCAGTCAAAGTGGTCACCCAGGGAGCCACCGGGCTGGACTTTCAGCCGGGCAGCGGCAGCACTTGCGCCGGTACAGTTTCCTCAACTGGTACCTGCACGGTGAACGTCACCTTTGCCCCGCTCGCGCCAGGACTCCGCATGGGCGCGGTGCAGCTCTTCGACAATGGCGGGAACCTGATGGCAACCAAGCTGATCTCCGGCAACGGCCAGGGACCGGCGATTGCCTTTAGCCCAGGGGTCCAGACTACGGTGCCAACCAGCGGATTGCATTACAACATTGGAACGGCATTGGATGGAGCGGGCAATCTCTACATAGCGGATTACGTTGCCGGCGAGGTGGTTAAGGTGACGCCCGGCGGCGTTCAGACCACGGTACCCGCGACCGGTCTGAGTGCACCCATCGGCGTGGCGGTGGACGGCGCGGGGGATCTCTTCATCGTCGACCTCGGCCTGCCGAACGCAATAGAGATTACCCCCAGCGGAGTCCAGACAACGGTGGGCAGCGGATTGAACTACCCCATCGGCATCGCGGTGGATGGCGATGGGGATGTCTTCATAGGAGACCAGAACAATAACCGGGTGGTGGAGGTTAACCCGCATGGCGTCCAGACCACGGTGCCCGCCAGCGGTCTGAATCAACCGTGGGGCGTGGCGGTCGACGCGGCTGGCGATGTCTTCATCGCGGATGGCGGCAACAAGCGGGTTGTGGAAGTCTCGCCCAGCGGCGTTCAAACCACCGTGCCCGCGATCGGACTGAGTCAACCGTACGGAGTTGCGGTGGATGCCGCAGGAGATGTTTTCATCGCCGATCCGCAAAACGCCAGAGTGGTAGAGGTCCCAGCCAATGGCGGTCCTCAGACCGCGCTGGGCAGCATGTTGAATTACCCGAGCGGCGTGACGGTGGATAGCGCCGGAGACGTCTTCGTCGGTGATCAGGGCTCCGGGCAAGTCTTCAAGGTCATCCGTTCGCAGGCGCCGTCCTTGAGCTTCGACTCGACGAATGTCGGCTGCGACAGCCTTGACAGTCCGCAAACGATTTCCCTTCA
>CAZJZM010000268.1:0-1647 GCA_964550485.1 Microcaldota archaeon
GATACGCTAATCCTGGACATAAACAAGATAGAAGACAACTACTCAAACGCAGACATGCCAATGGCGATAAACCCAAGGATGAAAGAGATCTCACTCCTTCAGATGGACGGCGAACTGACCCCAAAGCAGATACATGAAGGGACAGAGATGGTTCTGAAGGCGGGAGAGACGATAAGCAAACTACAGAGGGAGGCGCTTAGAAGGCCTTATGAAAAAGTACAGGAAAAATACCAGGCGAGCATATGAATATTACAACAACCACAGAGCAGTACATAAGAGAAAGGCTCACGAAGGGAGTACGAGAAGGCGGAAGAGACCTGTTCTCATTCAGGAACATAAATCTTGAAGTGGGAAGAATGCCAAACGCAGAAGGCTCAGCTGAAATCAATCTGGGAAATACAAAAGTCCTGGTAGGAATCAAGCTTGACGTGGGCGAACCAATGAGGGACAAGCCCGACGAAGGATCTATTATGACCGGAGCAGAGCTTTTGCCTCTTGCTCACCACACCTACGATGCAGGCCCGCCTAGCGCAGAAGCAGTCGAACTGGCGAGAGTCGTAGACCGGGGGATAAGGGCAGCAGGAGTCATAGACCTAAAGAAACTGTTTATAGAGGAAGAGAAGGCATGGAATGTATTCATCGACGTTTATGTACTCAACTATGACGGCAATCTCTTCGATGCGGCAACATTGGCGGCAGTAGCAGCGCTCAACACTTCCAAAATGCCCAAATACGAAGACGAAAAGGTAGTAAGGGAGAATATGGGTAAGTTGGAGATATCAAACATCTGCACCTCATGCACATACGCAAAGGTCGCTGACACCATAATCCTCGACACTGATGGGAACGAAGAAGACTTCTCTGTGGCGAGGCTGACAGTTGCAAACGATGAAAAAGCTGTAAGGGCGATGCAGAAGGGATTGGGAGGCTCATTCACCACAAAGGAGCTCGACACACTGGTTGACACAACATTCGAGAAGTCAAAGGCGCTCAGAAAGATAATACAGGGCATAAAAGGAGATTGATATGGCAAACAAGAGCATACGATACGGAGTAAGCCTCAGGAAGAGGGAACAGGCTGTAATCAACCAGCAGAAGGCAAGATACAAGTGTGACACATGCGGGAAGTTAGCGGTCAGGAGGAAGGGAACAGGAATCTGGCACTGCGAATACTGCAATGCAACGTACGCAGGAGGGGCATACTCCTTCCACACAGCCGCAGGAGAGATAGTAAGCAAACTTCTAAGCAAGAAGTCCCAGTAATCAGAGGGATTAAATGGTAAAAATAACATACTCACCTATTGACGAACTGATAGTTCATGAAGCAATCGAAGTGCCGCACGACGATCTTCTGCGAGAACGAATAACCCCATCCGGAAACATGCCTCTCTACTGGTGCAACGGCATACTCTTCAGCTTCTCTTCAATACCAATGACCGACGAAATCATCAGGGACTACCTAAGGGGAAAGGTCCACTGGCTTGAAATACACTTCACCAAGGAAACAAAGTACACTCCCATATTGACCCTAAACGAAGAAGAATACAAGGCGACAATGAGCATAAGAGTGATAGACACCAGCAAATCCACATTGCACATAGAGCTGACCAAATGGCTCAAATCCAAATTAACCAACAACAAATGATG
>CAZJZM010000269.1:0-1647 GCA_964550485.1 Microcaldota archaeon
TTTAATTTTGTTACCTCTTCGATTTGATTATCATAATCTACTGTAAACACAAGAGTATGGTTTCCTGAAGTCTCGAAGACGAGATTGTTAAAAATAGCGTATTGTCCACCCAATGGGTCAACCGCTGGTAAAGTCGCATATAATGATTGAATAATAGTTCCGTTTTGAACATCGTCCATTCTAACAGTACATGAACCGGAAGGAGGGCATGTCAAATTATTTACTTGTAGAGATAAAACATTATCTTGTCCTTCAAGCGGGTTAGGAAATGACATATTCATATACATTTGAACAGGGGTTAAATCCGGTAAATCAGGATAAATTTCTTCATAAGTAACAAATGATGTATTAGAATAATTAGTAACATTGGTTGTATGATTTGGGTCAATATCAAATTCCAAGACATAATTACCTGCATTATAGTAAGTATAATTCAATATACTTGAATAATTCTGACCGGGTAGTAATTGCGGTATTATACTTTCATATTCAATTCCACCATTTACATAAGCTACAATATAAACATTGTTTACAGTATCCGTTCCTGTATAATAATAATTTAAATAATATTGTAGCGTACTACCGGCTATTGTGCAACCACCGGAAGCCCTTCCGATACCGCCGCCATAACCGCCAGCACCGCCTCCACCACCGCCGCCTCCGCCGCCACCGCCCGGAGGATAAGGAATAGCTGTAAATGTTACCGAAGAAATCGATGCACTAACCGTAAAATCGGTAATACTTCCTTCGATTGTATAAACACCGGGAGTCATTGGTGCAGTGAAATAAGTACTAAAGTTACCATTTCCATCGGAATGGAACACATTTGTTTGTCCGGTTTCAATAATTTGTCCGGTTACTTGAGCACCGCTGACTTTGGTTGTTGGGTCAAACGAATTGTAATAATTAGCACTTCCCCAATATTGTACGCTTGAACCGACATATACGGTATCAGGACTTGCATGTCCGGTAGCAGTAATACCACCGGGTAATGGATAATCACCAACTAATACCGGTCGAGTTGCAAAATTATTCAAACGATTCACATCATTTAAATAATTCGGCTGGTCAACCCAAACAACAATCGGATAATAACTTGGAACAGCAAAACTTTGATTAATCGAAATATTTGCTGAACTATTTGCTAAGATACTCGGAATTACAGTCTCAACGAGTAATGAATCCTGAATATAAAATCTGATATTTACATTATATGCATCGGCAAATGAAATATTTCTGATTCTTGCTGAAATCGTAATTGTTTGATTTTCATTCGGATGATAATTCGACATAGTAATATCACTGGCATAAATCACCAAATCAAGTGATGCATTATTAACTTCCGGACCATGAGTAATAATCGTGGGTGAACCACTTGCAATATTGCCATTTATATCTTTAGCTATAAAATTATAACCTTTCAAACCTTCAGTTGAAATATTCATACCGAGTGTATAGATTTTACCATCGGCATAATTATTATCTGTCGGGTCTAATTCGGACATTGTAAAAGCACCTTCACCTGGGTCTTTGAAATCACCGTCATTATTCAAATCAATTTGTACTTTCGGATATCCTGCCATCGGCGGATTATTATCAGCACTTGTATAAACCACTCGATAAGTGAAATTCGTTGTTGTTAATCCG
>CAZJZM010000270.1:0-1647 GCA_964550485.1 Microcaldota archaeon
GGCTGGGGGTGACCCTGACCGCGGTGAGCCCGACCTTCAATGTGGTGACCACGGCCCCGGTGCTGACGACGAGCCAGTGGATCCAGCCGGCCCTGCCTGAGACGGTGTCCATCGGCCAGATCGTGACCGCGGTATTGGCCGTCACCAACAGCAACGCGCTGGACGCGGCCACCGACATCTCGGCGGTGGCCGGCCTGACCAGCGGCAGCACCGGGGGCGGTTCGCTCGTGGGCAATCCCGTCCCGGCCTTCGTGGCCAACCTGGGGGCCTCATCCACCACCGACTTCACCTACACCTACGTCTTCTCCTCGCCCGGCGCGGCCTACCTCAGCGCCACCGCCCTGGCGGGCGGCACGCCCGGCGCGGCGCCCTACACGGTGCCAGCCTCGGTGACGATCACGGTCGAGCAGGCCGCGGCGTTGACGCCCTCCGCCGAGGTGCTGACCCCGGCCAACGGGATCTCCGTGGGCCAGGCCTTCACCCTGGTCGTGACCATTTCCAACACCGGCGCGGGCGTGGCCGTGGGCGTGAACCCCGGGACCCCGGCGAAGCTGGGCTCCGCGACGCTGGGCGGCAGCGGCGTCCTGAGCGGGCCGGTGCCGGCGACGGCGACGGTGCAGGGCGGCCAGGCCGCGAACTTCACCTATACCGGCATCGCGGCGGCCGGCCTGGCTCCGGACTCGCCCTGGTACCTCGGATTCGGTGTGATGGCCTTCGGCACGGACCAGAATTCAGGGTGGAACCTGATCTCCCTGCCCGAGGGGGTGGACGCGAATTCGAACACGATCACCGTGAGCTCGGCGGCCAACCTGGTGTCGACGCTGACCGTGATCAGCCAGTTGCCGCAGCAGACGGATCTCGGGGAGCTGGTGACCCTGGTGCTGACGGTGTCCAACACCGGGGACGCCACAGCCCTGGGCGTCACCCCGGGCCTGGTCTCCCAGGTCGGCAGCGGCAGCTTTGAGCAGGTGTCCTTCACGCCGTCGGCGGTGAACCTGGGCCAGAACATCTCCTACGCCTACACCTGGACCTTCACGGCCTCGGGCACGGGTTCGGTGATCTTCCAGGAAGGGGCCAGCGGCGTGGACCAGCACAGCGGCCTGGTGGTGAACTCCGGCGTGGCGAACAGCGTCTCCATCACGGTGCTGCAGCCCTCCGGCCTGACCATCCTGGGCATCAACCCGGTCCAGGTCTCGGTGGGAACCGGATCCACCGCGGTGGTGGTGATGCAGGTCGAGAACAGCGGCTCGGCGCCCCTGACCAACGTGAACGCTTCCTCCCTGCAGGTCTGGGGGACCGGGGATTACAGCCATCTGACCGCGCCCTCGCCCGTGTCCGTGACCGTGGCGGGCAACGGCGGCCTCCAGAACTTCACCTGGACCATGCAGTTCCCCACAGCCCAGCTGGTGACCTTCACGGCCTCGGTGTCCGGCCTCGACTCAATCAACAACCTGGTCCAGTCGAATTCTTTCACCAGCTACCTGCCACAGGCACTCTCGGTGTACGCCCAGGCCTCCCTGGAGTACGTGCCCCTGGCCGGCTCGGGCTCCGGCGGAGCCGTGGTGGTGACGCCGACCGGGACGGTGAGCATCGGCCAGCTGGTGACGGTGCTGCTGACCGTGTCCAACAACGGGGCCGGACAGGCCA
>CAZJZM010000271.1:0-1642 GCA_964550485.1 Microcaldota archaeon
GCCGGAAGGCAGGGAAAACGTCGTGCAGGAGCAGTAATCGAATGTGGCGATAAGATAGTCAGAGTTGTGGATACAAACATGGCCTTAGCAACCGCTCTTGCCAATGCATATAATTGTACTGCATCCGCCGACTGGAAAACAGCAATAGAAGACAATACTGTTGATGCGATCATAATATGCACCCCAAACGACACCCACTCCATTATCACCATTGCTGCCCTAAAGGCGGGAAAGAATGTACTGTGCGAGAAACCTCTAGCAAGAAATCCTGAAGAGGCTTATGATATGCTAAAGGCTTCGGAAGATGGCAAATCTCTGCTAAAATGCGGTTTTAGCCTAAGACATCATCCTGCGATAGCGCAGGCTAAGAAGCACATAGAACAAGGAAACATCGGCAAGCTGCTCTTTTTGAGATGTAGATACGGAATCACGGGAAGACCGGATTTTGAAAAAGACTGGCGAACAAACACACAGATTTCAGGAGGCGGCGAACTTATGGACCAAGGCCAGCACATCTTGGACCTATTTAGGTGGTTCGGCGGAGAGATCTCAGAAGTATTCGGGTATGCCGATACTCTTTATTGGGACATCAAGCCCGTAGAGGACAATGCATTTGCGCTGCTTCGCGGCCAAGCGGGCCACGTCTGCATGATGCATGTCAGCTGGACCGAATGGAAGAACATCTTTTCCTTCGAAGCCTTCGGCGAGAAAGGTTACCTCAAGATTGAGGGTCTGGGCGGCGCCTACGGTACCGAAAAGCTTATTCTTGGTACCAAAGATCTTGCAAAGCCTTTCTCCGAGACTATCACTGAATTCAGAGAAGAGGACAGGTCGTGGCGTGAGGAATGGAAGGAATTTTCCTCTGCGGTGAAAGAAAAAAGAACTCCGTTGGGCAGTGCATATGATGGATGGGCCTCAATAAAACTTACCTTTGCGATCTATGAGTCCTCAAAAAAAGGGAGTTCTGTAAAGTTAGACTGGTAATTGATATGAAAATAGAAACGGAAAAGGTAGCCATAACCGGCGGTGCGGGGTTTATCGGGAGCAATCTTGCCAAAAGACTCATAGATCAGGGGAAGGAGGTACTAATAATAGACGACCTTTCAAGCGGTTCTCTTCAGAACCTTGCTTACTTTGGCATAAAAGAAGTCATAAAGGGGGACCTAAGAGACTATGAGTTTGCACGCAGATCACTCAAGGGGGTTCAAACTCTGTATCACCTTGCAGCAGATATAGGGAATGTAGTCTATCTTCACGGTTCAAATTTAGGAGAGTTTGCTGCGATGCAATCAAATCTCATAATCGACGCGAACGTTTTTAGGTCCTGCGTGGAAAATAATATAAAGTATGTCATATATCCCTCCAGTGTTTCTGTTTACTCCTATAAGAAGCAGCATGCCTCCAATGCGGTATTTAAAGAGGAGGATGCCGACAAGGATGTACATCCAGAAGGGGGCTACGGATGGGTGAAATACATGGCAGAGAAGGAGCTTGCATTATCTTCCCTAAAGTTCGGCATAGCGAGAATATTCCACGCCTACGGCCCTAATATAAACATATCCGACACCAAGTCTCAAGTGATCGCTTCTTTGATTAAGAAGGCGATAAAATATCCAAAGGAGGATTTTATAGTCTGGGGCGA
>CAZJZM010000272.1:0-1642 GCA_964550485.1 Microcaldota archaeon
CGGCGATGGTCATGGGTTGGTTGGCTGGACGAATGACAAGCCACGACAAGGTCTGCTGCATGAAGACCTGATATGTCGACCACCACGGATCCACCTCGAACAATCCTACAGGGTCGTACATGCTCACGGGATCGCCTCCTACGTACGCGTATCTATTCCAACTCCCCGGCTCCTTCGGGTCCACCGTCATCACGCCGCCCGGGTCCGGCGTCAAGAACCTCCCCGTCACATTCGAATAGTATCTCTGCCCCGCGTAGTCCAGCCCGGACGAGTCCCGGTAGTACGTCGCAAACTTCGTCCGCTGGTCGCTGGTCGTCGGCGTCACTTCCGCCCCGTACGGCTGGTAGCTCGATCGCGCCCCGCTGCCGTTCAGCCGCACCGAACCCAGACGGTCCGTCATCACCCATTGGCTCCCTTCCTGGATCAGCTTCCCCGCGAAGTATACGTTCGGTTGGCCGCCCTGTATGAACGCGTTGCTGACGCTCTGACCCCAGGCCGGCTGGTACTTCCCGGCCAGCTTTCCCTCCGGCGCGTACAGGTAGATGTACGTCCCGTCGAACACCCGCTGGTTGCGCGGGTTGTAGATGGCATTGTTCGATACCAACCGGTTGGCCACGTCGTAGAGGTAGTTGACCTGGCCTGGCGTCTGGGTAACGTTGCCGTTGGCGTTGTACTGGTAGCCGGCGCTGTTGATCCGGTTCGTGGTCGCATCGATCGACAGAGTCGTCTGCCCCTGCTGCGTCAGGTTGCCGAAACCGTCGTAGGCGAAGGGCATGGTACCCGTCACGCTGCTCACCGATCGCACCAGCCGGTTCAACTGATCGTAAGTATAGCTCACCTGCTCGCCGCTGATGTTGTCCGTCATCTGCGAGATCCGGCCATTGTTGCCGGTAGCGGGGTACGTGTAGGTGAAATCGATTCCCTGGCCGCCGCCAGTCGGTGTGGCCGTGAGCCGAGCCAGTTGCAGGTTGGTGTTGTACTGAAGCGTTTCGGTGTAGGCGTTCGTGGACATGGCCGTCAGTTGCCCGGCGGCGTTGTAGGAGACGGTGTTCGGCAGCACCAAATAATATTGAAACGGCGATCCAAAGTAGAGGCCGCTCGGCCGGCCCAGGGCGTCGTACTCCGTGGTGTAGGTCGTTGTGTCGTTTAGGGTTGCCGAGAGCGGATACGTGGCCACCGTCAGCCGGCCTTCGGCGTCGTACCTAAAGAAGCCCGTGAGGGTAATGGGCGTTAGAAATTTCGGGGTTTCGTAGACCGTCACCGAAATACCTGCCCCTGAAACTCCCTGAAACTCCACAGCTCACGACAGCTAACTACCGCCGCTGATGAATAGATACAGGTACCAATTGCCCTTAATCGGCTTGTAGACCTGATAGCCTCCGAACCGAATCTTGTCATCTTCTGAGAGGCGGTACTTGTCGAGGCTTGCTTTTCGACGCCCCGCCGGGGGGACGAGGGAGTACTCGTAGCCTTTGTAGAAGTCCCCATTCCACAGGGAGCCTTGGTCCACTCTGAATTCGACTATGCCATCCGCTCTGGAAACCCCTGCGATCCCGAGTTTCCGGATCTCTTCGCGGTACCTCGCCCACCGCTCCCTGGAGAATCCAAGGCGCTCCATTTCCGTAGAGTCCCCCGGGGAGAA
>CAZJZM010000273.1:0-1641 GCA_964550485.1 Microcaldota archaeon
CGGTGACTTCGCGATCGAACCAGAGGTGGACGCTGCAGATGGGCCAGTGTTCATGCTTCTCGATTTGCCGGGCCAGCTTTTCACGGCCGCCTTCCGTAGGAAGGTGCGGCAAGAGCTTTTGCGTAGCCTCGAATGGAAGGGCGAGGATCGCGAAGTCTGAGGTCAGATCACCGGTGCGGGTGCAGATGGTCCAATGCCGGGAATCCTCATTCCAGGACGCGCCTTCGACGTGGGTATTCAGCAGCAGGCTCCCGCCGCGCTCGCTGAGAAACCCCGCGACGCCCGAGTAGAGATCGCTCAGGGGCACACGGCTCATTCCCATGCTGCCGGCTTCTGCCGAGTTCATGAAAAGCTCGCGAACCACCTTGCGCGCGTAAGGCACGGCAATTTCCTCGATTTCGGCGTTTAATGCGCTGGCAATCACCAGGCGCCAGAATCGATTCACTGCCCCTCTCGTTTGTTTATGGCGTACCAGCCAGCTTCCGAGCGATTCAGGAACGAATTCCGGACCGTCCGTGCGCAGCATCGCCAGCATGGCGCGAGCCAGGGAGATTTTGTCGGCGAGCGTAAAAGCGGAGGCGCCCAGGAAACTGGGCGCACTATGCAAAGGCGGCGGCAATTGCAATGAGCCAAGGCGAAAAGGCCCAAGCCGCGAGCGGCGGCCTCCGGGCTCGATCATGGTCATGTCGCTGGTCCAATGGATGAGGTCTGCTACGCCGATGCGGCGGTAAAAGCCGACAAGATTGGTACAGCAGCCGAATAGGACATGCTGGCAGTTGTCGATGACCTCGTTGACTCCTGGATGAAGGTAAGAACTGGCGCGGCCGCCGAGATAGCCGCGGCGTTCGATGAGGCGCACTTTGAGGCCGGCCGCGGCAAGAGCGCAAGCAGCGCTCATGCCGGCCACGCCACCGCCAACGACAATTACCGATTTGTATGACTGCGTTTGCAATTGCCTCAACTCACCTTACCGGACTGTCTTTTGAAAAGCGCAAGCGAGCCAGCGCCATGCGCGACATGCCCATTGCCAGAATGCCGAGTTTTTTTGCCGTTGGCACGCTGGCGCGTTGGGAAAAAACGTCGTAGTCAGCCTGCACGATGCGCTGAAGCAAATCCTGATAGATAGAGACGAGCACCCAGAGCGCGGGGCGGCTTTCGGGGTCTATTAAGGGAAGAAGTAATTGCGCCGACTTGTAAAATCTTTCGGCACGCTGCGCGGTTGTTGCCAGAAGCGCACGCTCATTCGAGGTGGGGGGCTTGCCGGGAGCGCGTTGCAAAAGAGCATCGAGGAATACGCCGTGCGCGACAAGGTCTTCAAGCGGCAGATAGATGCGGTTGCGGCCGGCATCTTCAGCCACATCGCGCAGAATGTTGGTCAGTTGGAAGGCTATGCCTGTTTCTTCAGCCAGTTTTTCGGCACGGGGATCTTGATAACCGAAGATGCGGATGCAGACGAGGCCGACAACCGAGGCCACGAGATAGCAGTATCGGTAGAGATCGGCAAATGTGGCGTAGGTGTCTGGACCGTCGCTCAACGCCGGATTCAAGTCCATGGTGGTTCCGGCGACAAGTTCATCCAGCAGGCTCAGTGGGATTTGAAACTTCTCAGTTGCGTCGCGCAAGGCGATGAGGACGGGATCG
>CAZJZM010000274.1:0-1639 GCA_964550485.1 Microcaldota archaeon
ATGACCTCGACGATCAGCTTCAATCGAAGCAGTTGCTTGAGTTGAAACACAGTTACCCTGGAATCCTCCTCTTCCGCAACTCCACCAGTGATCGCTACGCGAAGGGCCTGATCGTGTTCCTGCTGGCTGAAAAACCTACAACCGGGGTCAATACGGCCCAGGCGGACAAGGCGCTGGAACTGCTCGGAAAGATGGCCGGGCCGTCGGGTCCTCCTTTTGTCTTCCCCGGCAGTACAGCATTGATTGCAGGGCCGACCTTCAGCGGCTCGCTCGATAGTTTGGTGCCATTGATGTACGAATTCCGGCAGCACGACAAAGAGGTAACACCGCCTGCCAGGTTTCTGGTGCGCAGCAGCGGTTTCACCAGCTGCTCTTCCGCCAAACGTATCGCGAGCGTCATCCACGACCGGCTTAACGTGCAGGTCGATCTGGGCAGCGCGAACTATCCGTTCGAGCCCTGGATGCAACTGGCTCTGAAGACGCTGGGCACGATGGGGATCGAGGAGAGAAGTGTCGCCGTCCTGTCGGAAGGTGAGTCGCTGTTCGGCGAATCGGCGGAGGAAAGCGAGACCTCGCATCCGTCTTCCGACAACCGAGAATCGCCTTCTGACGTCACTTCTTCATCTTCTTTATCAGACCAGAGCAACCAGATCCCGCCCTGTAGGCCGACGGGGCCCCCGCCTGACGCATGGAATCTGGAATTCCCCCGCGATATTTCGGCCCTCCGCTCCGCCTATCAGAAGCAGGGCGTGCTGGACATTCCCTCTTCGCCTGGGCTCGGGAGGCGGTCGCTTCAGATCGGGCCCGTTGAGGCGGACTACGGCGACACCATCCGCCCCTACGGAGGCGTGGATACGGTCGCCGCTCAGGAATCCGCTCTCTTCGGCATATCGGATTTTCTGCGCAGCCATGGAATCCACGCGGTCATCGTGGTGGCAACCAGCGAACAGGACAGCTACTTTCTGACGCAGTTCTTTCACGTCAACAACGCGGCCGTGCGCATCGTGGTTTTTGGATCTTCGCGCCAGTTCTTGCGCGGATCGACGGCGCAGTTCCGCGGCGACATGCTGGTGAGCAGCTTTCCACTTCTGCCCAGGCTTTACGACTGGACGGTCCCCGAGAAAGGGCCTCCGGGCTCCGGCAATACAGAACACCGAAGGACGGAACACACTTTCCCCAACGATTCAAGCCAGGGCGAGTACATTGCGGTGAGAGATCTGTTGTGGATCCCGGGCAGCCCCGAACGGTTGCCACTCGAGTATGCTCGCCCCGGATGGGAGGCCCAGAAAGATGTGCTGCAACCGCCCGTGTACATCTCGGCAGTTGGAAGTGGCGCTGTGTGGCCGACATCCGAATCTGGACCGGACCCTGAAGATGAGACCAGTTGCCCGCCTTCGCAATGGCGCCTTTCCATGCCATTCGCCTTCGCGGAACATTTTGGCAAAACAAGCCTCGTGAAAGACGGTTCGGAAATCACGATTCAGCAACCAGAGATCGGCGCGGGAGGCTTCTGGAAAGCGCTCTTCTTACTCTGCCTTGCCGTCCCGCTGTTCTATTGCTTCGGTGTCCTTTATGCCAATCCCGTCGAGCGCCGGGCCTTTGCCTACCTGCAGCCGGCTCGCGAGTGGTCCGACTGGAT
>CAZJZM010000275.1:0-847 GCA_964550485.1 Microcaldota archaeon
CCAAGCCACGGGGCACCTTGAACGTACTGACCGTGTCCAGGTTGCGCGACTTGAGATCCTCGGCGTCCTGTTCCAGCAGCGAGGCACCCATGACACTCTGCACCTCCTTCCTGCGTTCCTCGGCCTGATCGTCCTCTCTGACCGAGTGCACACGTTCCAGATCACGGTAGACCTGGGCCAGATGCTCGATGCGTGTCCTCATTGCGGCAGCGTAGGGCTTGTCGTGGACCGGGCCCTTGGTGAGCTCCCAGTACAGAGGGGCGGCGTAGTTCCCGTTGGACAGCATGAACAGATCACTGATGGTCTGGGGGCCACGCTCGGGTTCGGGCTCCTGGATCCCATGCGAGTGCCACTGGCATTTGCCCCAGGTGCTCTCCAACGATGCCCCTGCTGGAATCTGCACGTACTGCTCGCTGCGTCGATCGTAGATGGTGATCATCTTCACGGGCGGCGCCACGGGGACCGACGGTACCACCACTTCCTCTTCCTCCTCGTCTACGACGATAGAGGGTTGTTCTTGTTGCTGTTGCTGCTGCTGCTGCTCCTCGGGCGGAACAATGTCAGGGAGTTCCTCCATCCTTTTGTGGACTGGATCTTGGGGTGTCCCCCTTGACGTTCTCTTGCTTTTTGCAGTGAAGCATAGCGGTACATATCTGTGGCCGTATGTTTTTGTTACCCATGTTTGCATTATTTCGGCAGCCCAGGTGGCCGAGGGCTTAACCAGCAACCTCTTGCACAATGCGACCGCAGCGGGGTCGTCGGGGTGGTCCTCCCGCTCATCATCCCTCTGCATACATTGATGTGCAGCAGCAACCGGCGGGCATGGTCATGGCACTTCCGGGCACCG
>CAZJZM010000275.1:857-1637 GCA_964550485.1 Microcaldota archaeon
GCATCTACGCACCTCCCCCACAACAGCAACAGATGGTGAGACAGTACAATCCACCAGTGGCGGGGCGTCGACGGACACAGGGTCTTGATCATGGACCACCCCATCCACCGGCACCCGCGCCAATGCCACAGCAACAAGTTTACATGTCCCTGGACGAGGGCGGTCCGCCTCCCTTTGTACCAAGACGGGGGCGTCCCGACGGCGATATGGGCAGTCAGGGACGGTTCAAGCGACAGGGCACGGAATCTCCACAAGTGGCAATGGGCCATGCACCCGACCTGTCCGCTGACATGGCCCGGTATGGCCCGCTGCTTGGTATGCCCAATGCTGCTGCCATGGATGCTGGTGGTGGTGGTGTGGTGGGCAAGATCATCACGCTGGAGGAGGCAGAGATTATGCGGCCCATGGGGGACAAGGATGATCCACTGGGGTATGCCAAGCAGTTTGGCTTGACGCCCGAGCACGTGGCCACACTGGATAAGAACATCCGATGGACGCGGTGGAAGCCCACTCCAGTGATGATTGAAAACGTGGAACGCCTGGAGGAACGACTGCGCAATGAGAATCGACTGGGGGCCCGGGGCATTGCCCAAGTGCTGTACAAATGTGGGGCCCGGGCCATTTGGATCTTGCCCAAGGGTCATTTTTATTACGGCACCGAGGCAGCCTATTTGCTACGGATGGGTGCAACCACAATGGCCCAAGCGTTCGCCAAGATTGTGGACGAGTGAGCGAGTGAAATGAACGAGTGAGCGCACGCCTGCAGCGGCAAGAGGGGAA
>CAZJZM010000276.1:0-1631 GCA_964550485.1 Microcaldota archaeon
CCCTTCGACATCCGCCGCTTGCAAGAGACGCACGGCCGCATCTTTGGCCGCGTCTACCCCTGGGCCGGCGAAATCCGCAAGGACATCGGGCTAATGGCCAAGAATCGCTCCGGCTTTGTGGTTGCTTACGGACCGGCGCAGCATGTTCCGGGCGCGCTGGCAACCGTCTTCGGAGCCTTGAAAGCGGAGAACGACCTGCATGGCCTGGATACCGGCGTGATGGCTCGGCGGCTGGCCTACTATTACGGCGAACTCGACGCGATTCATCCGTTCCGCGACGGCAATTCGCGCACCCTGCGCGCCTTCACCGCCGATCTGGCGGAAGCTGCGGGCCACCGCCTGGATTGGGCGCGAACTGGGCAGTCGGAAGACGACCGGCAGCGCCTGTATCATGCACGCGATCTGGCAGTAATGCGCGGCGATCTTTCCGAGCTGACAGATATCTTCACTGCGTGTTTGCGCGCCCTTTGAAATGCGTGTTATCCGTCCGATTGCCTCACCCGCCGGACCATGACACGATGGAAGAGCCCCCGAGGTACGCCGTCCCCAACCATGACTGAAATTCCCGAGGTTTTGCCTGGTCCCAGAGACCGGAAGGCTGCAGCCCGCAGGAGGCAGGGCCCCATCATGTCTTCCAAGCACACGCGGCAAAGGAAATATCACCCGTCACCGGCGGGTTGGCTCTCCTGGTGGCCGCTGGCTGGCGGGATTGTGCTGGCCTTTCTGGCGCCCATGTTGCGCGACTTTGTCGCAGCCTACCCCCCTTGGGGCATGAGGGCCGTGTTTCCCCTGGCCCTGGTTTGCGGGCTTCCTGAAACCGGCTTCAGCGACGAACTCAAACGCACCTTGCCGCAGATCATGATCCTGGCCCAGTTCCCGCTCGAAGGACTGCTGACGAAATTCACTCTGGACCGCGGCGTCAGTGTCTCCCGCGCCCTCAAGCAACTGTTCTTCATTCACGGCGTATGCATGCTGGTGCTGTGGCTGGTGACCGGCGTTGCCCACCAGGGCAGCTGAACAACACTCCGGGCTGCACCGTGACTCGAATCACCGCGATTCGACGGCCTGCCTGCGCTACGATAGGCTGTTCCATAACAGCAGTGCGCACGCGGTCAACCGCTGGAGGTTCCCTTCATGGCTCGCTTCAAGCACATCCTCACCGAATCCGTCCACGGCGTGAAGACCATTACCATGAATCGCCCCGAGAAGCGCAACGCGCTCTGTCCGCTGCTCATCGAAGAGCTGACCCTGGCGCTGCGCGAGGCCGAGACTTGCGGTTGCGGCGTCGTGATCCTGACCGGCGCCGGACCGGCCTTTTGCGCCGGACTGGACATGGAGCACCTGGAGACCATGAACGCCCGCACCCCGGGGGAGCACCGCCGCGATGCGGAGAACATGGCGCTGGCGCTGCGGACGCTCTATGACTTTCCCAAGCCGGTGATTGCCGCCGTCAACGGACCGGCCGTCGCTGGCGGCATGATGCTGGCCAGCATCGCCGATTTCACTCTGGCCGTCCCCGAAGCCAAGTTTGGCTTGAACGAGGTGAGGGTGGGCTTTGTGCCCGCCATTGCGGCCTCGTTCTTGCTGCGCCAGGTGGGCGAGAAGCGTACCCGCGAGTTGCTGCTGACCGG
>CAZJZM010000277.1:0-1622 GCA_964550485.1 Microcaldota archaeon
CCGAGGCCGCCTCGCTCTCCGGCGGCTGGCGCAAGCGGTTGGCCATCACCGAGGCCCTGGTCAGCGACCCCGAGGTGATGCTGCTCGACGAGCCCACCAACCACCTCGATCTGGCCGGCATCGAGTGGCTGGAAGAGCTGCTCACCAGCTCCTCCTTCGCCGCCGTCACCGTCAGCCACGATCGCTACTTTCTCGAAAGCACCTCCAGCGAGATCATCGAGCTGAACCGCGTCTACGCCGAAGGCTTGTTGCGCGTAAAGGGCAACTTCAGCCACTTTCTCGAAGAAAAGCAGCTCTATCTCGAATCCCAGAGCCGCCAGCAGGACAGCCTGCGCAACCGCGTCAAGACCGAGATCGAATGGCTGCGCCGCGGCCCCAAGGCGCGAACGACCAAATCCAAGGCGCGCATCGACACGGCCAACGAAATGATCGGCCAACTCAAGGCCATGGACGCGCGCACCATAACGAACGTCGCCGGCATCGACTTCGACGCCAGCCAGCGCAAGACCAAACGCCTGGTCGAGTTCATCGATGTGGCCTGCGACGTTCCGAGCACTGAGGGCGAACCCAGCCGCCGCCTCTTCACGGGACTCAACTTCATTCTCACGGCAGGAATGAAGGTTGGCTTGGTGGGGCCGAACGGTAGCGGCAAGACGACTCTGCTGCGCCTGCTGCGCGGCGAAATCGAGCCCGCAGAAGGCGCCATTCGCCGCGCCGACGCGCTGAGGCTGGTCTACTTCAGCCAGATGCGCGAGCTGGACGAAAGCCTGACCCTGCGCCGCGCACTGGCGCCCGAGGGCGACTCCGTCATCCATCAGGGACGCGTGGTACACGTAGCCAGTTGGGCAGCGCGCTTCCTCTTTACGAGCGAGCAACTGAACCAGCCGGTACGCAACCTCTCAGGCGGAGAGCGGGCGCGGGTGCTGATCGCCAAGCTGATGCTTGAGCCCGCCGACGTTCTGCTGCTCGACGAGCCGACCAACGATCTGGACATTCCCACGCTTGAGATTCTTGAAGAGAATCTTCTCGACTTTCCCGGCGCACTTGTTCTGGTCACGCACGACCGCTATCTGCTCAATCGTGTCTCTTCGACGGTGCTCGGCCTGGACGGCCTGGGCCACAGCGGGCGCTTCGCAGACTTCGCGCAATGGGAAGACTGGCTCGGCGAACAGGACCAGGCCGGCCGGGATCAAGGCACGCAGAACAAGGCGGATCGCAAGTCCGACGGCTCAAGCTCGGCTAACTCCGCCAGCCCCGCTAACGCCGCCAACTTCGTCAAGAAGAGGCTGTCTTACCTTGAAGCCCGCGAGTTCGCGGCAATTGAAGAACGTGTCGAGGTCTCCGACGCACGCCTGGCCACCGCCCGCGAGAAGGTTGAAGACCCGGCCATCGCAACCGACGCAGCGGCGTTGCAGGAAGCCCTGAGCGATCTGGACGCCGCGCAGCACGAGAACGACGCACTGTACGCCCGTTGGGCAGAGCTGACGGACAAGGCAGGCTAACGTCATCAGCCGCTATAATTCCTTCGCGAAAGGTCCAGTGCACGATGCATTTCAAAACAGCCCCGTTGATGCAGCTTGAAACAATCGTTCTTTCTTGTCTCCTCAGTTGCGGCGCATGGG
>CAZJZM010000278.1:0-1621 GCA_964550485.1 Microcaldota archaeon
AGTTTGGCGCGTGACCGGGGTCCCCGGCGACAGGTCTTCGTCGCTGGGGTGGTTGAGCGCCAAACGAAGTCGAAGGACCTGCGGTTCTCGATGCAATTTACTGGAATGAATCTCTGATTCATGACGCTCGTGTCCAGTCTCCAAAGTTCCTGGCAAAAATCCCGAAGAGCAGCCGCAGATCCTTCGACTCACCACCCCCAGACTGAGAGGCGTCTGGGGCCCCGTTCGCTCAGGATGACAGCTCATTGGGCTGGGGTGGGGTTGTCGAATTATGATGCGAACTTCCGGGACACCACGCTGGGAGCCTGCGGGCCGGCCGCGATCCGAGCGGCAGTTTGCAGCCCTCTTGGCGAGAGCAGGCCGGACAGTGCAAAATGCTTGAGTTCAGCAAATTTTGTAATCGGTTGCAATCTGTGGCTGCCTGCATTGCCGTTCGCAAGCAATGACGGAACAGGCTTGCGCGGAAACAGGACAGCAGGGAGGCCTTTGTTGAAATCGAACTATGGAACGTTGGCGCTGATCGTGATCGCCGTGCCGCTCTTTGTCGTGAATTTCTGGGGGCCTCCGTGGACCGTTGAGCGCATTGCCGGATTGGCTATTGCCATTCCATCGGTCGTGTTGCTGGTTTTGGCCCGCGCACAACTGGGGCGCTCCTTCAGCGTGCAGGCCAAGGCGACCGCGCTGGTCACCACGGGCCTCTATTCCCGCATCCGCAATCCGATTTACATCTTTAGCGCCCTGGCGATTGCGGGGTTTATTCTTTGGGCGAACCAGCCCTGGCTGTTGTCCGCTTTCGTAATTCTGATTCCCATGCAGATGATCCGAAGCAGGAAAGAGGCGCGGGTGCTGGAACAGGAATTCGGCGCAGCTTATCTGGAGTACAAGCAAAAGACATGGTTCTAATCCAACAATGAAAGAGAGGAACGGCCGGAGCGCCCTTGCGGCGCCGGTCCTGTTCCTCAAGGAGTCTTGAGTGCATTCTGTTCTGTTTGGGGAGTTTATCGGCACGCTGGTTTTGGTGCTGCTGGGCAATGGTGTTTGCGCCAATGTGACTTTGCGCAAGTCGTACGCGGCCGATGCGGGCTGGATGGTGATCTGCGCCGGCTGGGCGCTGGCCGTGATGTGCGGCGTGCTGGTGGCGCAGGCCTTCGGCAGCTCCGGCGCGCATCTGAACCCGGCAATTACCCTGGCCGTGGCCGTGAACAGCGGGGATTACTCAAATGTGTTGAGCATGTGGCTGGCGCAGTTGCTGGGCGGCATGTGCGGCGCGTCGCTCGTGGTGCTGCATTTCGGGCCACACTGGAAGCTCACCCCCGATCCGGCGGCCAAGCTGGGCATCTTCTGCACCAATGCGGCGGTACCGAATCTGCCCTTCAATCTTCTCAGTGAGGTGATTGGCACCATGGTCTTGGTCGTTGTAGCCGTGGCCATTGGTTCCCATGGAGTTTCGGCCACCGGACCGGCGGCTGGATTGGCGCCATGGCTGGTAGCCAGCCTGGTGTGGGGCATCGGCCTCTCACTGGGCGGAACGACGGGATACGCCATCAACCCCGCGCGCGACCTGGGTCCGCGTCTGGCTCATTTCCTGCTGCCCATTCCCGGCAAAGGCGGTTCGAACTGG
>CAZJZM010000279.1:0-1616 GCA_964550485.1 Microcaldota archaeon
TCGAGCTCGGCTTTCAGCCGGAAGATCTGCTTTCGGCGCGGCTGTCGCTGCCGGTGGCATAACTGAGTTGTGTGGCCGCACCGAAATTGGCGTCCGGCGTTGCCGACCACAGATTCCCGCCGCCAATCAGGCCGGTGTAATACATTTTGACTTCCAGATTGTTCAGCGCCGGCGGAGGCGGGCAGGTTCCATTATAATCATTCCAGGCCGTGTTGGTGTTATTCAAAATATTGACAAGGTGAATGATTTTACATCCGAGTGTCTCCTTTGAAATAGTCCATACCGTGCCCGCCCCGCCGTTCGTGCTGGTGGTCACACCTGCGATGGTCGCGGCATTGTTCGCGCTGACGGTGTCACCACGCAATAGGTTTTCATACCCCACCAGAAAATCATAGTAAGCATGCATCGCGGCCGTCAGTGAACTGGTCATCAGCACTTGGGTGTCATTGACGAAATAATCATTGTTCAACATCTCGTTGCCATCTCCCAACTCAAGATGCGCGCCGCCACAGGCAAACATGGCCGCGTCCGCCAGGAGCACTCCCGGCAGGTTAAAATACCCAGAACTTAACCCGGTATCCATGTAAGCCGGCATCACGAGGGCCTTGCTGCAATAACTCCGCACATTATTCACCCGCTGATTAAACGAATTATAATTGGCATTATTGCCCCACAATTCCGAATACACAAAATCAACGTTTGCGTTGCGCGCCACCTGACTCTCTCCGCCGGCATCCACCGTATTGAAAGTGATGCGCTTGCTCAACGCGGCTTTCGCGTTGTTGATGAACTGTGGATTATAATCCTCAAGATTAAAAAACGCGCCGCTATAATCATACGCGGTATTTTGCCCCACCGTGTCGATGTGCCAGCCATCGAAGGCCACGTAATTGAACACCATTTGTTCCTGGTTGTAAATGTAATTTTGCCAGGTGGTGTCCCGATTGTTAAATTCATAAAGATTTGTGGTTGCCCAGGTAGCCGGCAAGGCCAATGCGTATTGATTGCCGATCGACGCTGGCGAACTTGAGAAAATCCCCATGGAAAGAGCGACGCCGCTGCCGTCGGTCAGGTAGTTCGCGTAAGCCATGCCATACGAATTGTAATTCATGGCCGTCATGTTGTACGCGTGCGCGGCAGCGATATAATTATTGACCGTGTTGCGGTCATTGGTCCTATCGGCAACATCCGGCCAGGTCGAGCCTGGGTTATAGGGAATATGGTGTTTCCACTGCCAGTTATAGAACTGTATTCCATTGATATGATAGTTCTTCAGGAGCCACATGATATGATAAGCATCCAGACCCGAGCCGAATTGGGCAACATAGCCATAACGTGGGTACTTAGACCAATCACTTGATACATCAATGGCCGAGGAAGCGCCATCCAGAACATTCTTTGTTCCATCAGTTGCGCTCACTGAAACAAGATAGCCTTGATAGTTGGTGGCCGGGGGCATCCAGGAAAACATAGCGGTGGCGGTGGCGTGCGCGCTCAGATTCGATATCATGTGGGACGGAAGGTTGGTGCTGACATAGCCGAGATGGAAAATCGCCACGTTGACCGAACCGTTAAACGTCGAACCCATGTTGTTGGTGAGATCCACATATATCGTC
>CAZJZM010000280.1:0-1614 GCA_964550485.1 Microcaldota archaeon
CGGCGAGGGCTACTCGGACATGAACACCGTCATCCCGGAGTTTGTGAAGCGGGTAGATTTCGAGAAGGGGCCTTATTACGCGAATGTCGGCAACTTCAGTTCGGCCGCGAATGCCCATGTGGAGTTTGCCAAGACGCTGCCCGAGAACTTCTTCAAGGTGGAAGGTGGCACGCACACCTATGGGCGGGCCGTCTTCGGCGTATTGCAAAAGCTCGGCAAGGGGAATTTGCTGTACGGCGGAGAGGAGTATTACTACGACGGCCCCTGGGTGCATCCGGATGGTTTCAACAAAATCAACGGCTTGCTCACCTACAGCCAGGGCGACGACGCCAATGGCGCCAGCATTACAGCCCACGTTTACCACGGAAAATGGAACTCAAGCGATCAAATCCCCGTTGCCGCCCAATCCGTCGTTGGTTTCTTCGGCACGCTGAATCCGTCCGATGGCGGGCACAGTCAGCGGTATAGCTTGCAGGGGGAGTTGCATCGCCAAAGCGCAGATTCAGAGTCGAAGATCATGGCGGCCGTGTTTTATTACGATTTGGATCTATTTTCCGATTTCACTTACTACTTGGTGGACTACAACAAAGAGGACCAGTTCAATCAGCAAGACAGGCGATGGGTGGGCTACCTGGACGCACACCACACGGTCTTCAGCACATGGCTGGGCCGCAAGATGTCCAACACGTTCGGCGTGCAGTTCCGCAACGATTGGATCAACAACGGCCTGTACCGGACGCAGAACCGCGTTCGCACGACCAAAACCGATTATTCCGCCACCGGCGCCAGTTTCTTCCCCCTCGGCAGCACCGCTGGTCCCAACTGCATCGATTTGGCCCCGAATACGCCTCTTACCCTTACCGTGATATTGCCTAAGGGCACCATCAACGGCACCGCCTCCGGAACCGCCGCGGGCGCCACTGCCTCGTTCTCGGTTCCCACCGGCTCCACTTTTGATACCTCCACTTGCCCCACGTTGCCTTCGACCACATCACGGGATAACTTTACGGACATGATCGGCAGTGTATTGGTGGAAAACAAAATCCAGTGGGCGAGTAAATTCCGCTCGGTACTGGCCCTGCGCGGGGACGAAGAAAAATTTGTCGTCACCAGCCTGGCTTATCCAAACCTTACTGCATTGTCGGACGGCACCACCCAAATTCCGAATGCGCTCAATTCCGGCTCGGCCGTCAAGTTCCTGCCCAGCCCCAAGGCGAGTTTGATTTTTGGACCGTGGGCCAACACTGAGTTTTATTTGCAGGGTGGGTTCAGTTTTCATAGCAATGACGGGCGTGGCTCAACACAAGTCGTTGAACCGGTTTCGCCGGACTATCCTTACCCCGGTCAGATCCAGCCAAGAATATCTCCGCTGGTCGAACAAAAAGGCGGGGAAGTTGGCGTGCGCACGACGGCCGTCCCGCATCTGCAAAGTACCTTTGAGCTTTGGTATCTCCACAGCAATTCCGAACTGACGCAGGATGGCGACACCGGCGGCACGCTTCCTTCAGAACAGTCGAGCAACCGCTATGGCATCGAATGGGCGAACTACTACACGCCAACGGAACATTGGGCTTTCGACTTTGACCTTGCGGACTCCCGCGCCCAATTTACCCA
>CAZJZM010000281.1:0-1608 GCA_964550485.1 Microcaldota archaeon
GTTAGCTTCGCCAACCCCGGCATCACGCTTGTGTCGTACCAGGTGGATGACGCGACCCATATCGAGGCGGTAATCAACATCAGTCCGAGTGCCCAAACCGGATACGGCACCGTCCAGGTGGTAACTTCAGGGATTGCATCCGCGCCGAACGGGGTACAGCTTCTGACCAGCAACTTCCTGGTGAGCGCACCCGCGCCGCCGCCGACTCCTTATATCTGGTATGAATCGCCCTGGTCGGGACTTCCGGGCCAGACCTTCAACGTCACCTTCTACGGCGCGTATACGCACTGGGATCCTGGCACAGGCCCGGCCTGCGGAGAGACCAATACGACTCTGACGGGCTTCAACGCCAGCGTCACCGTGAATTGCTTCCAGGTACTCAGCCCGACGTCAGCCACGGCCAACATTACCATTAGTCCCTCGGTCTCGGCTTCAGTGAGCGATTTGACCCTCACCACCAATCTTGCCGGTGGCGGCACCGAGGTGGAAAACGCCCAGTTCAGCGTGATAATCGCACAGCCGATTCTGACGGTTGTCGATCCGGGCTCAGGGATGCAGGGATCGCAGAATCTCGTGGTCAACATCCTCGGTCAGAACACGACCTTTGACAACACTACGACCTTCAACTTCGGCTCCGGCATCACGACAAACGGTCCGCCGACGCTCATTGGGCCTACCATCATGACCCAGAGCATCAGCATCGATCAACTGGCCACGCTGGGCGGGCGCAGTGTGGTTGCCACGACCGCGGATGTCTCAGGCATCGGCCATACTGTCACCTGCGCGGGCTTCACGGTCACGCCGAGTCTGGCGCTGATTCTGTCTGTCACTCCCAACACCGCCGAGCAGGGCGTAACGGGATACCAGGTAGAGGTCGTCGGGCAGAATTCGCACTGGAACGGCTCAACGGTCTTTACCTTCGGCGCCGGCATTCAGGTAACCAAGGCTCAGGTGAACTCGCTCACCGATGCAACCCTGTGGCTCTCGATACCGGCTCTGGCTCCCGAAGGTCCGACATCGGTAACAGCCACGACACTGGGCGAAGTAGCCAACCTCAACAACGGCTTTGTTGTAACTGCCGGAACGCCTTACCTGCTCTCTAGCGGACCAGGCTCGGAGCCGCAACAAGGCGCGGCGGTCTTCACGATTTTGAGTCAGGCAACGCAGTGGACGGTGAATCCGCCCACGGTTTCCTTCGGCGCTGGAGTCGTAGTCAGCAACGTCAACGTCACTTCGGACACTTCATTGACGGTCGATGGGTACATCCAGCCCACCACTCCAGTCGGTTATCGCAACCTCGCGGTCACTTCCGGCGCGCAGGTGCTGGGCCTGAACAATGCCCTCTATATTGAGCCGGGGCCAGCGGTCATCAACAACATTGTGGCCTCGTCGGCAGGACAGGGCGCGACCGTCAACGTGACCATCAACGGCACCAACACCAACTGGCAACAGGGCGCGACGACGCTGACCTTCCCCAATGTCGTGATCAACGGGACGCCCTTGGTGGTTTCTCCCACGCAGATCACCGCCAATATTACCGTGAACGACTCGGCGCCCGCGGGCGAGGAGTCGGTGACGGCGACTACAGGCGGCGAAGTTGCCACAGGA
>CAZJZM010000282.1:0-1605 GCA_964550485.1 Microcaldota archaeon
AGACGTGTGCTCTTCCGATCTGCTTACTATCAAAACCTGTCACTAGATCATCAACAAGACCAAGCCTGTCTCCTGAATTCATTATGCCTTCGACTAGAGCCTTCTCTCCGTGAGCTTCAATATATTTCTTAACGTCGTCGGGTGTCTTGACCTCCTCCGGAAGTTTTCTTGTATATAGTGAAGGGATTCCTGTGTTGAGGGTTACAGCAACTGAAAGAGGTATGCCTGCCATTGCCAGTCCCACAACCCTATCATTGCTGTTTGGTTTGAATCCTGATTCGGTTACAAGTAAACTTATTGCTTCTCCTGCTTTCTTACAGAGATCAGGATAAGAAGAGATAAATCTTAAGTTTATGTAGAAAGGACTCCATAGGCCGCTAGCTAGAGTCCATCCTTCTGGTTTGTCTTTGTACCAAGTGCGTATTATACTTGTTCTTACTAGTTCTTTCATTGTTTCCTTTCCTAGAGTTTCTAGTTGTTTAGTAGCCATTTTATTACCTATTTTATCTGACTTGCAAGATCAAGAGCTGCTGCATGCATGTCCTTAGCTTGATATATGCCCCTGCCTACTATTGCATGGAACGATTTTCCTGCCACGGAAAGGGCATCTGAGATGCTGCCCCCTTGCGCGACGAAGCCTGGTGCCCAGAAGGATATTTGACCATTTACTTCGGGCTTTAGCAATTTGAGGTAATGCTCTAGTCGTTCTTTCTTATTCCCTGGAACAACGAAGTCGGTGATGCCAAGTCTTGCGCTTAGCAGATACATTCTGTCCAGCGCTTCGTCGGCTATGTAACCGCCTTCGCTGATTTTGTATTTTGGATGTGTCATTTCTCCTCCAGTAAGGACACCTAGCTGGCTTTTTTGGCATGCTTTGATGTAGGCCTCTTGTGTTGCTGGCCCGGATTCTGGATATCCTATTATGGCGTTGGCTCCTGCTTTTTTAACAATATCAATTATATCCTGCCCGCCTTCAGGTATGTCCGTCATCCATTTCTGATGATCGTAAATTACTGGTTTGTCAGTAAAAGTCCTTACTATTTTTACTAATTTTGGAAGTCCGTGTAGAATGGCAAGTCCCGAATTTAACTTATAGCCGCCGATTTCATCTATGTCATAGGTCTGCTTTATGAGCTCCTTGAATCTTCCGATGTTTTTGACATCGGTTGAAGGAATTATGCTTCGTGCTCTGGGTATTATTCCCATTATATCACATAGTGCTCTGTTCTTTTGCTATAAAAAACTTCTCATTGAGATTGCTTCAGTCTTTGTGATTCTTGTATTGATAGTATCTTAGGAGCGCTTCGAGAGACATTGTTGCAGACCTCGGCGAATCGTAGACAGGAAGGCCGGAGCTCTCCATCATTATCTTGTGCATCTCGGTGTATTGGGTTCCTATCGAAATGATTACCATCGGCTTGTCTATCGTCTCTTTCAGCCCTATGACCTCAGCCGCTAGTTTCGAGTCGGCTCCTGGAGTCTGGAATAGTATTATCACTATGATCATGTCGATGTTCGGATCGTTTATTATTGGGTAGAGTGCATTGTGGTATCTTTTGTCTCCCGCGTCGACTGCAAGATCGCGGGGATTTCGTAGGTTTACCA
>CAZJZM010000283.1:0-1604 GCA_964550485.1 Microcaldota archaeon
CTCCAGCTGCCTTGCAATTTCGCGGTCAGCGTCGTAGCCTTCCCTCTCCGAGCCTGTTATCGTTGCGATGCTCACACTGTATCCGTCCTCCTTGAGCTCGTCGTAGACCTTGACCGCTTGGAACATGGCATTGGCGTCTGTGTCCTCTGGGTCGGCGAGCCCGAGCTGAGTCGCGCCGTTGAGGTTCTGGACCCTTCCTATGAGCGGACCATTTATGTTTGTCTTCCTGTAGAGATCGTTGTCAATGTCTACGGCTAGCACTAGGATTCTTTCATCTTTTTTCAGTTGCCCCATCTTTTGCGCTGCCAGAGCATCATCTCCTAAATATAATGAAAAAGAAAACTTATTAAGGCTTCAGCGAAAGTATATAAATGACGAAATCCCTACTACTGCACATGCCAGGGTGGCAGAATCTGGTAACGCGCTGGTCTTGAGATTGTCTCAAGAGCTGATTAAAAGATGATGCGGAAGCAAGCCAACCAGTGCCCTTCGGGGCTTTAGGGTTCGAATCCCTACCCTGGCGAAGTTCTTAAAGCTCGATTTTAATAGCCTGATCTGCTTACTACTTCTCATGTCCAAAAGTCTTGTCGGAAGGGTAGAGAACCAAAAATTTGCTTTCTTCTGGTTGCTAATCGGAGGAGGCATAGTAAACATCCTAATAATCCTTCGTTCTCCAGCGTCTTGGCCGATATTTCTACCATCTACAATCCTATCCCTACTGATGACGATGACAATGGTCCATAAGAAAAAGAGGCCTAAAGTTTGGCTTGGAATCGACTTGCTCTTAACATTTATCTCATTGATATTCGGTGTATCCTTTTTTGGCATGACTGGAATAGACTTGGCAGTGTTCCTTTCAGGCATTCTGATAATCTTTGGCTGCATATTGGGAATAATGGACTGGTGAGATCTAAAGTTTATTTCATAAAAGCAAAGTATTATATGGTACAAATGCTGACGTTTATCAAGGGAAAGCATGGCAAATAAAGCTAAAATGGACAAAAGATGGTGGGCTGCAATAATTCCAGGAGTTATAGCAATAATCATAATCGTGTTCATCATAGCTCTATTCATAATAAAATTACTATGGGGATGGATCGTGCCAGATCTATTTCCTGGCGCAGTGGCTCAAGGGCTTGTAGCTAGGACAATCAGCTGGTACACCGCATTCAAGATAGCACTTGTGTTAGGAATACTAAGTGGCATATTCAAAGCTAACGGAAGCCATAGCAACTGGAAAAACAGCAGATGAAGAACCCATAGGTCCCTAAATACCCAAATATTTTCGTATATTAAAAACCGAATATAAAAGATAAGTTTTTAAGCATAAACGCACTAATCTTTCATCATGCTTAATTTAAAAACGATTTTCATAATCTCAGGCATTGCAATATTATTTTCTACAAATTTAGTTTCAGCAGCAAACCTTACAACAAACCAGACACTTCTTAACTCTGCATATCAGTACGCAGAATGCAAGACCAACTTCACCTTTACTTTTATCGGCTACGTAACTAACGATGTGCCCAAACTCTCCTCATTGAACCAATACTCAACAATACTCCGGCAGCAAACTTCACAACTCGGCACTCTTGCAAGCCAAG
>CAZJZM010000284.1:0-1590 GCA_964550485.1 Microcaldota archaeon
AAAGCAGTGTTTCAGTCGCATCGTGAAAATCCTCTCTGAGTGGAACCAGCGAAGATTAACACAAAGAAGCTTCATTTTGCCTTAAGTAAAGCGTTTAATGGGCGGGGTTGCCGGAGGCGCAAAAAGAGCGGAAGGCCGTGGGGCGTTCCGCTCTTTGGAGTCGGTCCTGGCCGGGCCTTAATAGAGACGGTAGCTGACCTCGACGTTCATTTGGACAGAAACAGGAGTACCGCTCTCCTTCATTGTTGCCGGCTTGAACTTGTACTGTTTGACGACCTCGATGGCCTTCTCGTCGAGGCCCATGCCAATGGGGCGAACCACGTGAATGTCCTGCGGGTTGCCTTGCTCGTCGACGATGAGCGATACCACGCAAGCGCCTTGATACTTGGCGCGGCGGGCTTCGACGGTATAGACCGGATCCACGCTGTGGACCAGCACGGGGATCGACATGGTTCGCGGATTCAGCCGACGAACGTGGATCTCGGATGCTGGTTGCGTTTGCGCGACGCCAATCTGCAAGGGTGGCAAGAAGCCAGCCAGCAGAAGCAGATACCCCAATTTGCGCATCCGTAAATCCCCTTTCACATTGGGAAAAAGCAGGATAGCAGGTTACTCGAAACAATAGGCAAACTTGTGAAACCAAGTGGCAAGCAAAAAACGGAGCGCCAGTGCGCTCCGTCTTTTTCAACCAAAAGAAATCTTAATACAGGTGGAAGTTGATCTCGATAGTCATGCGAACAGGGACGGGGGTTTTGCCGTCCTTCATGGCGGGCTTGAACTTGAACTGCTTGACAGCCTCGATGGCCTTTTCGTCGAGGCCCATGCCGAGGACGCGGGCCACGTGGATATCCTGCGGGTTACCCTGCGCATCGACGATGAGCGAGATCAGGCAGAGGCCCTGATACTTGGCGCGGCGGGCTTCATCGCTGAATTCCGGGTCTACGCTGTGCAGAATGGTGGGCGCCGAGACCCGTCCACCGATACGCTCTATACCTCCGCCGATATTGCCGCCGTACCCGTTGCCGTAACCGCTGCCGCTGCCGTTACCCAAACCACCGCCGTTGCCATTGCCCAGGGAAGCCATCTTGACATTGGCTGACTTGGACTGGCCAAAGTTGACCAGGCTGGGGTTATCGGGAATGGTGATTTCCTTCTGCACATCGATGGTGGGCACGGGAGGCTCATCGAGTTTGGGAGCTTCCATGGGCTTGGCGCGAGGGGGAATCTTGCCCTTTTCGGCTTCCATGTTGTCGTGCGCGCCACCGCCACCACCGGCATCGACGGCTGCCTTGGGGGCGTCGAACTTGGTGATCTCGATGGGGGTCACTATTTCCTTGGGCTTGACCTTGTTCACTACGGCGGTGATACCCAGGTAGAGCAGCGCAAGGACAACCAGAACGTTGAAGCCGGTGGAAATACCGATGGCCCAGGGGTTGGGCTTGACCGCCATGCGGTCGGGCACTGGAATGGGGGTCGAAGTCAGCCCCAGCGGTGGCAGTTTGGGCGGGAAAAAGACATCCCGGAGGCTCTCGTACAGGCCAGCCCAAATCGGCTTTTAACTTCCGCGAAGCAATGGATAGTGGAAAAATC
>CAZJZM010000285.1:0-1581 GCA_964550485.1 Microcaldota archaeon
GAGTACCCTTTTCCCAGCGCCTTCGATCAGCAACATGTAGGCGTCGAAAGCGGAATGGTCCGTAAGTATCGGCGTCACGGTAAAAGGCCCAACGGTGAACGGTCCCGAGCGGCTATTCCAGGTTTCGAAAGTCCGGGTAAGCGGATGACGTGTGATGTCGCCGACGACCGCGATCAGCTTCGCCGAGTTCGATCCTGTCCAGATCGGCCACGAAGCCGGAAGCTCATTGACCAGCCCCCAGTGGTCCTGGTGCGGATGGCTAATCAGAACAGTGGCGGGGCGGGTACGGTCGAGCGACGCCGGCAGCAGGCCGGTCGCGCCCTCGGGCGCATCCAGCGGACGCCCGGCGTCGAGGATGATGCGGTCGCCCTGCGGGTGCACGAGCTCGATGCAACTACCACCGATCTGCCGGGTGCCGCGGTGGACGGTCAGGGTCAGGCTCAAGGGCGTACGTCCAAGGTCAACTGTTTCAGGTTTTTGACCAACTGCACATGCAGGCCCCCATGCTGCAGCAACTTGTCGAGGTGTTTTTTTCTGGTGAAGGACTCGTTTTCCTCGTCATAGATAATCATCAAGCGCGGCTTGTCGTCGATCACAAGCGGATGTGCCCCATCGGCTGCGACCGCCCGAATTCCCGGTCCGAGCTCCTGAATGTCCGGATTAACGGAGCTCGCGACCGTGTGCAGGTCAACCAGCATGCGGCAAGTGTGTTGATAGGCATCCGTTACACTCTTCCGGCGGTCCTCATCATCGAACCAGTCAGTGTATGCCTTCAACTGGTCAACAACCTCCGGTGTAACGTCACTCTCGCGTCGTGCGCGCGGGTCGCCGACGCGCTTCACCTCCCAAAAGACGACCCGCCACCAGCCGCCGCAAGGTTCGATCGCGACGAGATCCACCCGGGGCGCGCGGTTTTTCCCCGGGTCCTTGGAATAAGCGGGGAGCCCCATCTCCAGATCGATCACGTTGGGGTTGTGAGCGACAACGAGATCGACGAAACGCTTCTCGTCACCGATGTGGCCGTTCGCATTCGAGATCAATTCGTGGAGGCCATTGTAGGGGAGGGGTTTTCCATTGTTAGGGTCCTGAAATCCCGTCGAAGTCAGTGTAACGTAATCCTTCCCCGTGGCCTCGCCGCCGTAGACATACTTGTTATGGATCTTCGCCTGGAGTCCGTCGCGGCCGAAACTCACCTTGGCGATCGACTGTCCCCCACGGTAGAAGTTCATGTAGCCGTCGCGAAATGCCACGCGGAGATGTTTCGCGTCGCTTTCAGTCGCGCAGTCTCGTACGAGCGGAGCATCGCCGTTCCCCGTGTCCGCGCCGGCTGCTTCGCCCGCAGGGCGCCAATAGCGAAGCAAGTCGGAGAACCAGCGGTTTTTGTCGAGGACTTCTTCGGTTAGCCGATCGATTTCGAACGTATGGTCGAAGGTTGTCATAGTTGACCTCTACAAGGACTCAGTATTCGAATTAGGGTTTTTGTATCATATATGTTTTTTGAAAGCGGGTGCGACCGCGCGCGTACGCGAGAGAAAGTAGTCTGCCAATCAGGGGCTCTGACCGACTAAGTGGGGTCCGGCG
>CAZJZM010000286.1:0-1569 GCA_964550485.1 Microcaldota archaeon
GGGCTAGGATGCTGCGGTGTCAGTATGCAATATTGAGAGAAGTTACGGTGTGAGTCCCATTCACACCGCCACTTTTTGTTCGCTCCGCGAACAAAAAGTGCCTCCCGAAGCCGTTTGGCGTAGGGAGGCGGGTTACAGGGTCGAAAATTTAGTATACTGTCACCGAAATTTGAAATTTTCTGTCACCCATAGATTTGATTAAGGGCGAGTATTCCACTTAGTGTTTTTTAGAATGATCTCTACATCTCCTGTCCCCTTAAAATAAGGCGCATTATTAAATTTTGCCCATTGGGGCTGAATTATATCTAGAAATGTGCAGACTTGCTCTGACCTTCCCCCCGTTTCTAGACCGGCGAGTTGTAGAGTCCTTGGTTAAATAACGCAGGTTGTTTGGCAGCACAAGCGGCAGGCTGCGCGACCGCAAGAGTCGAGCGCAGACTGACGCGATAGGCCATCGGCGTTTGATAGTTCAGGCTGCTATGGGGCCGAACGTTGTTATAATCCCTCCTCCATGCCTCAATGAGATTCCGAGCGTAAGCGAGGCTCCCAAAAACGTTTTCGTTCAAGCATTCGTCCCTCAGCTTTCCATTCAGGCTCTCGGTATAGCCGTTCTGGGTCGGCTTGCCCGGCGTGATATAGTGCCATTCGATGCCGTTGTTTTGCGCCCACATGAGAACGGCGCAGCTCGTAAGTTCCGTGCCGTTGTCGCTGACAATGCAGAGAGGCTTGCCCAGCTTTTGGACAAGAGCATCCAGTTCGCGAACGACCCGAACGCCGCCAATCGACGTATCGGCAACAAGTGTCAGGCATTCCCGGCTGCATTGATCCATCACGCCCAAAATGCGAAACCGCCGCCCATCCGCCAAAGCATCGCTCACAAAATCCAATGACCAGACCTGATTGAGACTATCTGGCCTCGGCAGCGATAGGCGTGTCCCAAGGGCCCGTTTGCGGCCTTTTCGACGCTTCACCATCAACCCTTCCTCCCGGTAAATGCGGTAAATCTTCTTCAGATTATAATGCAGCCCCTCGCGCCGCAGCAGCACGGCAAGCCGCAAATAGCCAAAACGCCTTCGTTCTCCGGCCAATGCTCTCAAACGGGCGCGCAAATGGCTGTCATCCTTCGTCGATCGGTAGCGCACCATCTGCCGATCAACACCTAAGACCTGGCATGCCCGCCGTTGGCTCGCCTGAAAAACTTCCTTCAGGAGCGCCGCTGCTTGCCGCTTCACGGCGGGCGTTACCATTTTTTTGAGAGAACCTCTTTCAGCATCAGCTTGTCCAGCTCGGCGTCGGCCAAGAGCCGCTTCAGCTTCGCGTTCTCTGCTTCCAGCGCCCGCAGCTTCTTCGCGTCCGGCACGTCCATGCCGCCGAACTTCGCCTTCCACTTGTAAAACGACGCCGAACTGACCCCGTGCCGCCGACAAACTTCCGCCGTGCTCACCCCGGCCTCTTGTTCTTTCAGAATCCCAATAATCTGCTCTTCGCTAAACCGCTTCTTCATCGTCCCCTCCCTTCCTAGGTTGAGGACTCTACATCATTTTGGTCTATCTGGCGGGGGGAAGGTCA
>CAZJZM010000287.1:0-1562 GCA_964550485.1 Microcaldota archaeon
ATATCGTTTACTCGCCGCGCTACACTAATAGCCGCTGGTACAAATCATCGGGCAGGCCAATAGGGCCACGCTTGGGGTAGTGGAAAGTAAGGAGGAACGCGCTCGCAAACGGATCGCGCTGTTCCGGGGCCTGTTTCGCGGGAGAAAAGATGTCTATTGATCCAGACGACAACTGTGAATCAATATTTCGAAATCCTGCAATGAGAACAGCATTACAAAGACAAGACAATCGAGGTGTCGGGATAGTAGTGGGAGAGGATCTGGCGGAAGCTGGAACCTGCGCGAGCCATACCAATTGCTCCGAACTGGCACATGCCGACGCCGTGGCCTACACTGTGTCCCTCCAACTGCACGCCTGTGTCATCTTCAGTCGCGGTGAAGTCGCTGCCGGGAATCGCGCTCCAACCCCACTGACGTGCCGCAGCGATTCGCGCAGCTTCGTCGTTGGGCTTGAGTGAGCGACCGCCTTCGCCTACCGTGCTGCGCCAGACCAGCGGATGCCTTCGACACCACACGCAGAGTACCGCGTAGTAGGGATAACCGTCGCCGGCCTCCATGCCAACCTCGCGCAGTGATCTCGTGTGGCCTCCGCAACGACTGGAGTAAAGCGCAGCAAGTGGCCTGTCGCGATATTCGAGAATCATCCCATGCGTCGCCTGCACCGCCTGAGCGACACGACTCGTTGACGGTGGCGGTGAGCGCAGAAACTGGCAGTGGGTTGTATCGCAGAAATCAAAGTCGAGATGCCGTGCACCAGCGGCAAGAAACGAGCGAGTGGCAACGGCCTGCGCCTTCAACGCTTCGATTGGCGCGGACTCGTCCATCTCCGCCGTGACGATGGATGCGACTGCTGTCTCGCGATCCATGCCGACGACAGCCAGCAGTTCTCCGTTGCGTGCATGCAGCGTGAGTCGGCCCACATAGATGCGATGGATTCTGCCGGGAACGGTGAGTCGAAACGCAACCGCTGTGCCATCGCGTGCTGTTGCAACCCAACTGGTCGCAGACGCAGAGCCGGCGACAACGCGATCTCGCTCGGCACGAAAGAGAAGTTGTCGGCGCGCTGGCTCGCCATTGAGCACAAGCGGCGTGATTGAAGTTGCCTCGCTCGCGGCGACCGAGAGAACATCCTCGCCCGCCTCTTCAAGCAACAGCTCCTTGGCATGAAAAAGCCCCAGAACGCCGAAGCGAATCTCCCGCTGCTGTGCATTGATTTGCGACGGCAGTAAAAAAATCGGCAACGCAGCCAACAGGAAGATCGACACGAGAGGAGGAAACCATCTGCGTTTAATTCTCGCCGTTCCGTTGTGAATCGCAGCTGAGGCTTCGTTGAGCATGACTCGATTATCGCCTGTCGGTCGTCGCACCGGCTCCCAGCGTTCGCAGCATTGCACCAGCCGCAGCAGCGCTCGTCGCCCCTGTTGCGCCATGCACACGCACAAGAAGCAACAGTCGAGGCTGCGCTGCCGGATAGAGCACGACGGTGAATCCATCCGCAGCGGCCTTCGGCATATGCGAACAAACGGCGGTTCCAGTCTTCGCCAGAGCCGCCTCATCGCCCA
>CAZJZM010000288.1:0-1558 GCA_964550485.1 Microcaldota archaeon
CGCTTCCGATCCAGCCGGGCTATCGATTTTCGCGGCGGTGCAGCAGCTCGGCCTCAAGCTGGAACCCCGAAAAGTGGGCATCGATCTGGTCGTAGTCGATCATTTGGAAAAGACGCCGACGGAGAACTAACCGGAGTTTACTGCGAAGGGTCGGAACAAAAATATTTTGACCATACGCGCGCGTGGCACTGTCGCGGCACTGCTTAACGCACGGCGTCGAGGGTCACAACTCCGGCGGAAATGGGCGGCAGAGTGAAGATCACTGTGTTCGCCTGGAGTGAAGCCTGGGCCGGCTTGGGAGCCACGGCTGCCGGATGTTCCAGGCTGTTCCGCGAGCTGAGTGACCCCGGGGCGACGATCTGCATCGCAGCGCTCCGCAGCTTCACGCCGCCAGTCATCTCCACCTTCATGGTTGCCGCGTTCTTGCCTGGATTGACCGCTTTCAGATATACCTTATCGCCCTTCTCCGATTTGGTGGCGGTGAAATTCACACCCTTGGCGTCCCCCGCTGCCGCAAGCAGGTTGGGAGCAAAGTTATCGTGCCACAGCTTCATCACTACGTAGTTGGGTGCCGGGAACCAACCAGTTTGGTCGAAATTGATGAAGGCATTGTCCCATCGCGGCGCGGAAACGTGCCGCATGAACAGCGCGGGCCCACCGATCTCGACCACGTCGCTGCGGCGCTCGAACACGTTGAGCAGTCCCGCCGCGTAGAGTCCACAACGCCAATCCGAGGCCTCACGTACATTCCATTCCGACACGTACAACTTGATCTTTGGGTTCTGAGACGCGCGGATGAGGTCCCGAAGGTAAACGAAGTGGTCGTCGAAATCCTGCACTCCCTCGCCAAACCTGTCGGCGTTTTCGTAGTGGTGGATGCTCAGGTAATCATAGAGTTTCGTGACATCACCCTGCAGCAGAGTCTCGTCCCAATTCCCCTCATTTCCGGCCGACGTGTTGTGGCCTCCGCAGACGGCGATCTTGACACTCGGATACTTTTTCCGCATCGGAGGCACGAAATCCTTGACGGCCTGGACATAGGCGTCCGCACCCATGGTCCAGGTCTCGTTGCCGATTTCCCAGTACTTCACGTTGTACGGTTGGGCGTGACCGTTCGCCGCCCGCACCTTGCCCCACCTTGAATCGGCCGGACCATTGCAGTATTCCATCCAATCCAGCGCTTCCTGAATGTAAGCCGGCCGTTCAAGCCCCCGGTTGTCCCGGTGGCCGATGTTGATGACAAGCAGCGGTTCGGCTCCGAGCCTGCGGCACAGCGCGATAAACTCGTCCGTGCCCAGGCTGTTGGTATCTCTGTCGTCCCAAATCGCTGCCGGGTAGACACGGCGTTTGCTCTGCGGCCCTATGCCGTCCTTCCATCTGTAGTTGCCTACGAATGAGCCACCCGGCCAACGAATGATTGGGGCCTTCATTCCCGTCATGGCCTGCAACAGGTCTGGCCTGAAACCGCCCATTTCCCGGGAACTATCCGCCATCAGGCTCACCTGGTCCAGCCACACGTTCGCCTTTCCCTTGATGCCGATCTGAATGCTGGCGTTGT
>CAZJZM010000289.1:0-1554 GCA_964550485.1 Microcaldota archaeon
CCGAAAGGCTTTCCGTGCACGGCCTCGGCAATCTGCTTCACCGTCTCCGTGGTGTAGTAGTGCGGCACAGCCTGCCCGGCCACCGAGCCCGTTCCCCACCCGGCGCGGATGGCCACGATGGGATAGCGCCCGGACTGCTGATCGGCTTCTGCTTCGCTGGCAAACTCGCACTCCGCGGCCACCGGCACATAGGCCGTGGTCACTTCCTGCGCGTCGCCAAAGCTGATCTTGTCATCCTCTACGGTGTACGGGATGCGATAAAGCTTGGCTTCCGGCCCGCGCGCGATCACGTAATCGTTGAAGGTTTCGTAAAGATAAAAGCGGGAGCATCCGTCCGGCCCGAGGCCGAACTGCTCGCGCAGCTCCTCGTTGAGGCGCGACTGCTGCTCGTCGAGCGACAGCTCCGCGCCATCAGCCTCGGCCGCCAGTAAAACGCAGCCCGAAGGCGCGAGCGTGGCGTCTTCGAGCTGCCGTACGAATTGAAGTGGTTGCTTCATTCGGACCTCGTGTTTACTTCGCGCCCTTGGGCGCCTTGGGCTCCGCAGCCGCGGGGATGGGGAATGAGAACTTTCTCCCGTCCGCCGTTACGCAGATGCGTGTGGAAACACCGTTGACGATGCGATCTTCGCGAAGCAGGACTTGCCACTCTTCCAGCTTGGCAATCTCCGCCGCTGAAGTCGGCGCGGGAACAGCGAGAAGCGCATTCGCGGCCTTGAGGGCGGCGGTGCGCTGTGCCGACGCGTTGTCGGGGTAATCGAGCCTGGCCTGCGCAAGCGCCTTGGTGTAGGCCGCGGCCCATTGCTTCGCGGCCTTGTCGCTCATATGTCCCGGAGCTACGGGAATCGTTGCTGTGGATGCCATACGCTTTCTTCCTCCCTTGCAAGCAGCCTGTCGGGGTCCCCGGCGACAGGTCTTCGTCGCCGGGGTGACCGTCAGGCCGCTTTGGTTGCGATCGAGAGGCCGTAGCTCTTGAGCAACTGGCGTTCCTGATCGGTGGGTTTCAGTTGATCCGCGTCGAGCGCGGGGTAGAGAACGCAAGAACAGTTGATGGTGTTCTCCGCCGATCCCGAGGGATCGCGCGGAAAATTCAGTTCCTCGCCGCCGACGAGGAACGGCTCATCCGGTTTGCGCACCTGGCCATCGGCGAGCAGATGCGCCACGCGCGGAACCCTGGCCACCGGGATATGCCGCCAGCCTTTCATCAAACCCGGATGATGCGGCGCCAGGTCCTCGATCCGCGCCATGCTCACCACGGATTGCAGCCGCCTCACTTCGTTGGTCGCGATCGACATCGCCCGCTCGCCCACCTGGCTGAAGAGTCCGGAGAACTGGCCATTCTCCAGGGCAGCCCCCACCTGGCCGACGAGCTGCTGCAGGTTCAAGCCGCCCAGCGCCGCGCGCTGGATGGCGGCGTTGATCTTGGCGCTGGCGTCCTGCGTCAGGCCGGTAATCAGATCGGCTGTGTAACCCTGGACAACTTGGAGCATCGCGCGATCCACCACCGGCTGCACCATCAGCGTGCCGGTACCGGCCGCCACCGTGGCATCGATCTGC
>CAZJZM010000290.1:0-1544 GCA_964550485.1 Microcaldota archaeon
CGCCTCATGGTCCGACAGCCCTAACGCCGGCCCGTACTATATAAATCTGTATTCGGGATCTTCTGCGACCTGCACCTCTGATGCACTTTATACGGGGGTCACGACGACCCAAACCTCATACGGATTTGGTGTGCAACCGTTAGTCTCAAAGTTCTACTGCGTTGAAATTACAGATAACTATGGCTACTCCGTTTATTCCCCAACCATCTACATAAACGTGTATAATCCTACTACAACCATTCCGTCAACTTCGGGAATTAGCGCATCGTTGACGCAATCGTTCCAAACACTAAATGGCGAGCCGGGGGTGGACCTCACAGCAACCTGGTCAGACTCGTCCGTATCTCCGTCATCCAGCACATTTGCATGGTCACTGATGTACGGTTACTCGCCATCGTGCTCAAGCGACACGTATTCGTGGACAAACTTCGTCGATGAAAGCTCGCCATTAAACTATGCGCTCTATAGACCCGCGACCTCGACGTATTACTGCTACAAGGTCACGGACCAGTATGGCAACTCTGCATACTCGCCCACTGTCCTAGTGACGCCATATAATACGACAACCACAATACCAACAACCACCGTACCGCCAACCGTCATCATACCGTACTCTACTGCTCTTGCCGGCACTTACATAAGCCAAGGCCAGGCGGCGGCACTGTTTGCCAGATACACGGGCAACTATATCGATCCTACAGGCCTCGGCGTAACCGGGTACGGCTATAACGTCACCCCGGGCTTGAGCATAGGCGGCGGCAATATGGCGACAGAACTCGAGAGCGACGGCATCACTCCGACTGCCGGCGTATCCGTGGGCCTTTACAGTCCGTCCAGAATATCAGAACCGGGCGCATCGAACGCGATAGCCCTGGAGTTCGTGGCATTGACCAGCCAGGCGCAGCAGGCCTACTCGTACGTGACAGATCAGTTCACCCAAGGCGACGTGGTTACCCGGGGCGTAGCTAACGGAGTGCCATACACGCTCATAAGCGCGGACGGAACCATCGCACTCGCCGCCTGGAACGGCAACAAATTTGCGATTTTTGCAACTTTCGTTCCGATAAACACAACAAACCTGATAACTGTAGTTACGGGAGACCTGTCAAACAGCACAGTGATCACCCAACCAACCAGAGTCTGGGAAATACCTGTGTCAAGGGGTTGGAACATAATACCGCTCTACGGCGCAAACCTATCTGATCTAGAGGGCTGCCAGCCGAACGTTGCCAAACTGATGAATTCGACGTTCGTTTATTCGTCGGCCAACGGCAGGTACATGAGCGGGCTTAACGTAGGCATAGGGGTCTACAATGACCAGACGGGCAACTATAGCGTAGCGGCACCCATAGACTATTACACAGGATGGTTCTACTCCCCGACCAGCTGCACGGTAAAGTACAATCCGGACCAGCCGATATTCCCCGGCCGCAGCACAATAACCGCCGATACTAACCCACCGACCCAGCTGTCAAGCGGATGGAACTTCTTCAGCGTGATGCCTTGGATGGTGAACCAGAGCTATTCCAACATATTCTCCGGCT
>CAZJZM010000291.1:0-1542 GCA_964550485.1 Microcaldota archaeon
AACTATTTTTAGGAATATTGGGGTTGGCGGCTGACTAGGCGAAAGCGGAACGGGAGAGTTCGGGGGATTTGCCGGCGGCAACCGGGGGAAAGCGGTTTTGCCGGGCGGGAAATTCGCTTAATTCGGCGAGAACGCGAGTGACGACAGCGGACCAATCGCCGGGAGCGGGCTGGCGGAAAAGCCGGGCCGTGGGATACCAGGGGGTGGTCTCGATCTGCTGCATCCAGCGCCAATCGGAGAGATGAGGCAGCAGAATCCAGACCGGCTTTCCCATGGCTCCGGCGAGATGGGCGATGCAAGTATCGGTCGTAATGACGAGGTCGAGCGGCGCAATGAGAGCGGCGGTTTCGGCGAGGTCCGCGTCTTGGCTGGAACCGTCGCGAACATGAACATCGCCGGGGAGGGCGGCTAACTGCTCGGCCGCCGGACCTTTTTGCAGGGCGACCCAGGCGATGCCGGGCGCGTGCAAAAGCGGTAGGAGGGTGGCGAGATGGACGGAGCGCTGACGGTCGGCCTTGTAGCGGGGATTACCGGCCCAGGCGATACCTACGCTTAGATTACTTGGCTCATCCCACCTTTTCCGCAAAGTACGCGGAATAGATGGAGCACCCGTTGGGTCACTGGAGGCTTGTTTTTGCCGGACCAGTTCGGGATCGGCGGCGAGATAGGGGCCGGACCAGGGAACCGATTCAACGGTGGTTTGGAAAATAGCCGGCAGACTCATCAGCGAACATTCGAGATCGAACTTCGGCGGCGGTGTCGCGTTGAGTTGCACGACCTCGAACGGCCCGGCGAGTGAAGCCATTAGCCGCTCGACGGCGGGCTGAACCTGAAGGATGGGAACGCCGCCACGGGCAGCGACTAACGCGGCGTAGCGGCAGAACTGAATCGTATCGCCCAGGCCCTGCTCGGCGTGAAGAAGGATGCGGCGGCCATTGAGGGCTTCACCCAGCCAACGCGGCTCGGCGAAAGTGCGCGGCGTGCGATGAATTTCGCGGAAGCGCCAACGGGATTCATAGCCGGGCCAGCCGCGCAGCCAATCGCCGGCGCGCAGACGGGTGAGGGAGAGATTGTAGGCGGCACCGGCGCTCTGCGGGTCAAGTTGGACGGCAAGCTCCTGGGCGCGAAGGGAGTCATCGAGGCGGCCGAGATCCATAAGGGAATTGCCGCGATTGCTGGCGGCGGCGCGACTGCCGAGAGATTCAGCGTGCTCAAAGACGGGAATCGCTTCTTCGAAGCGAGCCTCTTTGTGAAGGAGAATGCCGTGCATGTTGACGGCTTCCGGATGCTTTGGGTTGCGGGCCAAAGACCAATCGAGCCAGCGCCAGGCACCGGGCAAATCGGCCTCGGCGGCGCGGAATTGGCACCAGGCAATGAGGGTTTCAATTTGGCTGGGGTTCAGCGCGAAAGCCTTGCGCAGATAGGCCTCAGCTTGAGCCGGATGACGGCGGTCGCGCTCAAGCATGGCTAGATTGACCCATCCGGAGATGAGATCGGGGCGCAACTCGACAGCGCGGCGCAAGGCGGTCTCAGCGAAAATGT
>CAZJZM010000292.1:0-1542 GCA_964550485.1 Microcaldota archaeon
CCGATGCCCTGGACGACGATGGTGACGGTTCCGGCGGCGGGATCGGCGGACTTGATGGTGAGCGGGATACGTTCGCCTTTTTCATGGAGGCGCAGGATGAGAAACTGGCCCGGCTTTTGCTTGCGCGCGATCCGTGGCGCCTCAATGGTGAATTGCTTGATGTTTTGTCCCACCACGCGGGCATCGACGATTTTGAACATAAAGTCGGGTCTCCAGGAATGGCTGCACCGTTGAATCGGCTTGGTTTGTGGAATGATACTCCGCATAGGACAGGAAAGGCGGGAGCGGACGATCCATTTACGGCAAAGCGCAGGCGGGTTCACGGCCATTATTGAAGATTATTGAGGAGTTAGGAACGCGCGGGTGTGATGTGGGTCACCGGGGTGGAGCGGGCGGTTGAGAGGCGTTGGGCGGTGAGCAAGTTTGGGCAGACGGTGAGGAGATCCCAGCGGATTCTGTATACAACCCGAGGGTGCAACTTGACCTCGGATAAGGACAGAGGTGACCGGGCATGAGAGCAAACATTCCCCTAATTGGGGCGGTTCTATTTTTGGTGGCAGGGTTGGGTTTGATTCTGACGTACGGCCAAAACACGTCGAGCTTCAATATGGGCATTCCGATTGCGGCGTCTGCGCTGCAGATTGCGATCGTGACGACGGGTCCGGCGGTGGTGGGCGGAGTATGCCTGACGGCTGTTGGTTTGTTGCTGCTGGTTTTAGCGACGATCCTGGCGATTCTGGGCGAAATTGGGCTGCTTGGGCCGGGTTGGTATGCGCAAAGGGCGGTTGTGGAGGAAGTTGACCGGCCGGCGCGGCGCAGCTGGTTTGCAAGATAGGCGCCGGTAAAGGGTATCGAGCAGGGAGTTTGGAGCACGGGCAGAATCCCATGGGATTCTGCCCGTGGTGTTTGCAGCGCTATTTTGGCAATGCGAGAGTACCGGAGACTGTGAATGCGGCCTCGGATTTGGCATCGGTGTCCTGGGGCTGGGCGCCGCCAAGAGTCAGGATGTATCTGCCCTCGAGGATGGACCGGTCCCCTTTTTCATCGACGCTGGAAATGGAGCGGGGATCGATGGGGATGGAGAGGTCTCTGCTTGCGCCGGCGGCCAGCGTGATGCGCTCGAAACCAACGAGGGAGTGAAGCGGGCCGTCGGGCTGGGGAGTTTTGACATAAGCCTCGACGACTTCGTCGCCGGGGATGGTGCTGGTGTTGGTGACGGTGACGGTAGCGGTGAGTGGATCGCCGGCTTTCAATGAATCCGCGGAGAGTTTTACCGGGCCGTATTTGAAGGCGGAGTAGCTGAGGCCGTAGCCGAAGCCCCACAGCGGCTTGCCGGTGAAGTATCGATACGTGCGGCCCTTCAGGGCGTAGTCAGTGAATTCGGGCAGGTCATTGACGCTTGAATAAAAGGTGACGGGCAGGCGGCCGGCGGGGTTGTTCTGGCCGGTGAGGGTGCGGGCAATGGCGGCGCCGCCTTCCACGCCGGGATACCAGGCTTCAAGGACGGCGCCGGCGTGCTGGTTGGCCCAATTGAGGGCGACG
>CAZJZM010000293.1:0-1537 GCA_964550485.1 Microcaldota archaeon
GAGTCTTTACGCCAACTGGCTCGACGTGGTGAAGAATGCCCCGCACCCAAAAGCGGTGCAGGCATTCGTGAACCACGTCATGTCCGAGGAGGGCCAGATGATCATGGCAAAGTACTTCTATGGCCCCACAAACAAGACCGTAATACTTCCACCGGAGCTGGCCAGTGTTGCTCCCTATGGTGCGGAACGGATCGGTTCTCTCGTCGCGCTCGATAGGGGCAAGATGAACGACAACCTGGATCAATGGAACGATCTCTATAATCGAGAAATCATCGCGAAATAGGCGGAGGAGGAGGCGGTTTGGCGGGGCAGCGCTGCCGCCGTGCCGGTGTCGGCGAGCAGGCTCTCGTCGGCACCGGCGACGGCCGGGAGTGTAAGGGCGTCACCCAGGTGCTTGCGGTAGAGGCCGGCACCGGAGTAGTGCATCACTGGTTCGTCGGAAAACAGCTTCAATCCTCATTTGCTGGGAGAACCCATCGATGACAATATCGCTTGAATCCGTTCTGGTAACGGGCGCTGCGAGCGGAATAGGACGCGGTGTCGCGAAGGCACTGGCCGAGCAATCCGTGATGGCGCTCTGCCTGGACGCCGACCGGGAAAAGCTCGACGAAACCGTCGCACAGATACGCAATGCCGGTGGGTTGGCCGAAGCCTATGTTGCCGACATCACCGACGAGCAGTCGCTCGCCGCAATGTTCGCGAAGATCGCGACGCTGGACAGGTAGCTGGAAGGCGTGGTGACCTGCGCCGGCATTCAGAACAAGACCAGCATCCTCGATCTGACAGTCGCCGAGTGGGATCACGTGATGGCGGTCAACATGCGGGGCACGTTCCTGTGCGTGCAAGGGGCTTTGCGGATCATGATGCCGCGGGAGAAAGGCCGTATCGTCACGATTTCCTCCGATACCGGCACGCCCGCTTTCAATAACAAGCAGGTGATGAATGTGCCCCACGTGCAGGCAGATCTTTTTGCCGATGTTACCGTGCCGCGCGTGCGCGGCCTGCACCTGATGCCGGGATGCAATTTCGCTTCGCGCAAGCAAGCACTGCGCGACGACACCGTGAGTGTACCCAGCCACAATCTCTTCAATCTGGGCGCGCGTTACACGCCCGGCGGCGAACAGGGCCGCGTAACTTTCCGCATCTTCGCCGATAACGTCACCAACAAGCGCTACTGGTCCGACACTGGCGCAAGTTACGGCGACACGTTTCTCTGGGAGGGCGCGCCCGCAACCGTGCGCCTCTCCGCTCACTACAGGTTTTGAGCTGCTAGCCTCTAGCTTCGAGCTCAATCGGCTGGATGGGCGATTTGCGCACAAGCACGATGAGGCTAGAGGCTAGAAGCTAGAAGCTGCAAAAGATGACTCCACCCGCAACAGCCCACGGCATGGACGGCACGCTGGTCCCCCCCGACTGGCCATCCCTCACCCTCGACGAAGTGCGCGTTCTGCTCGCCCAATTCCCCGCGCTTGGGCAGCCGGAGCGCATTCTTGCCGTGAGCCCGCGCCCGTTCTCTGCCGCCGGCGTCGTCGCTACA
>CAZJZM010000294.1:0-1533 GCA_964550485.1 Microcaldota archaeon
CCCCCATAGTCCTGATTAACAGTCAGGCTCACGACCAATTATGATACCCAGGAATAGATCTTAGATATGTTAAGAGAGTGCTGAGGACTTACACCTCACCGCAAGCATCCAAACAGCAACCTGGTACCAGGCCACTATTAAGCGGGTACGAGCCGCCGTCGATTACTTACCAGAAGCTTATATTTCACACTCTCCTGAGCCGACAGAGGGAATCGAACCCCCAACAGGTTGATTACAGATCAACTACTCTACCATTGAGTCATGTCGGCAATGGAATCCTTCGTCACTGGAATCGAACCAGCTCTGCTGACTTCGGTTCTCCCTAGGTCGGCGCTTAACCATATCGCTCATCAGAAGAATTCCTGTGCCTCTACTGAGTGTCGATCTCAGTTGCCGAGCTTATGAAACTCGATTGTTTGCCGAAACTAGAGGCTTGGTAGCGGGGTCCGAGGTCCGCATCGGATGATTTTCTGGGTATGAGCCAGACGAGCCACTCTTACTCCATCCCCGCATCACTTAATCAAGTCCCAACGATCCTTATACTGTACTGCTTTGCCTTTCCGCTGTTTCTTCGTGTCTTCTGTTAGGGTTATGCCACCACCAAACGTATCCGCCACTTCTGAAGGTATCACGTAGAATAGATTGAGCTCTGGAATCCACGCCACCAGAAAGTCGTAGGAGTCAATAGCGTGCTTGGTGTGGGTGTATGTAGATCGATTTGTTTGCGATCTCCTCACGTCTACTATGTATGACCCCTTGCTGGTCTTTACCTCCCATGCTCTTCTGACTTGTATACGTACCAGCCTCCCACCACAGTCAACACCTATGTCGTAGGGTAGTCTGTCGCCGCAAGGCATAAGAACTGTGTGTCCACGCTCAAGTAGTTCTGCCACTACTTTGTACTCAGCTATATCTCCTCTAGCCTTTGTGGATAGATCCATAGCTGAATAGTATCACCACTCACGTGGGTATCAAGCACGAATAGCCACAGCCGGGAAACTAGGACTACCCTCCCCGCAGAGCTAGATGTCGGAGTTGAACCGCCTTGGCTCATTACGAATGAGCTGACTTCCCCGAAGTCAACATCTAGCAAGATTTCTGAGCTGACACCCAGAATTGAACTGGGGACCTTTTCCTTACCAAGGAAATGCTCTACCAACTGAGCTATGTCAGCACGAATTGACTCTTGCTGTGACCAGAACAGTGAGGGCCACCTCTCACTGGAGACTTCCGTCACGTAGTAGGCAAGAGTCATCTAGTTGAGCGGGTGAGGCGAGTTGAACGCCCGACTTCTGCTTGGAAGGCAGAGGTAATACCGTTTTACGACACCCGCAAATTGAGAGGCTGACAGGATTCGAACCTGCATAATCCACTTACAGTTACCGGGTTAGGAACCTGGACTGATACAGCCTCAAACCAAGAGACCTAGGATGAAAGGCGTAAGACCCTAGATCTCTCAGCTTCTCTAATCACCCCACCAGTCCCACCCCTCGCATTTCGGGGCCTAGGATGCGTCAACACCCTAGTAGCAAA
>CAZJZM010000295.1:0-1533 GCA_964550485.1 Microcaldota archaeon
TCTTCCACGACAAGCAGTTCAAGAACGACCCCAAGCACTGCAAGCAGTGCAAGGCCAAACGCGTCAATGGCGGGCCAAGGGTTCGTCCGGAGACTCGAACTACCTGTTCGGAGTGCGGCGCGGAAACAACTGTCCCCTTCAAGCCTACCCAGGGCCGCCCGGTGCTTTGCCGCTCATGTTTCCAGAAGAGCCAGGGAAAGCCTGCCCCATCGCCTGCGGTAGCCGGCGTATCTTCCTCTGCCGAGCTTCCTGAGCCTGCATCGGCCCCTGAGGAATCGCGCCAGGCAGAGCCTATTTCAGAGCCGAGCTGAAGAGAATGTCGCCCATAAACCCTGACGGGAAACCCGCCGTTCGCACCAGCGTGGCAAGCTGTGCCCAGTGCCGCTGGCTGTGAAACAGCGCGTGCGCCACGATCTTGCGACGCGAGACCGTCCGCGTTGAGGGCTTCCATTCCGGCAGCTCGAACGTAATCATCTCATCCCAATTTTGAGCCGGGTTATCGAGCAATCCCCGGTATATCCCAACAGCCTGCGTGTGCAATCCGTAAATTGCATCCAGCGGCCCCGTGGGCATGTCTTTTCTGCTGGTAAGCGGCAGCCCCGCAATGCGCTGTCCCCAGCGCAATTCCACTCCCCAAATGTGCGTCACAAGCTCCAGCACGTCGTTTGTTCCGCCAATCGTGCACGGCAACTGCAGCAGCGTCGGATTGGCTTCCAGGTGGGCTTTCCAAAACTTCGCGCTCTCCTCGTTCCACAAAAGGAGCTCCTCAAGCGTGATGGCCGCTGTCATCTTGCTGTCCTCCTCAGGGCGCGATGTCCAATGTCGCGGCGATAGTGCATGCCGTCAAAGTGAATCTCTGCCATAGCCTGGTAGGCCCTCTCCAGCGCCTTTTCAAGAGACCCTGCCGCCGCGGTAACCCCCAGCACCCGCCCTCCGGCGGTCACAAGCTGATCGCCCATCCGCGCCGACCCCGAGTGAAAGACCGAGACCCCGGGAACGCGCGCCGCGGCGTCAAGGCCCGCGATCAGGATCCCGGTCTTGTATTTGCCTGGGTAGCCGGCGGAACTGGCAACCACGCACGCTGAAGCGCCAGGTTTCCAGACCAGCTTGATCTCTTCCAGGCGTCCGTCGATGCAGGCTTCCAGGGCCTCCACCAGGTCGCTCTCAAGCCGCAGCAGGATGGCCTGCGTCTCCGGATCGCCGAACCGCGCGTTGAATTCCAACACCTGGGGACCGCGCGCCGTCATCATCAACCCGCAGTAAAGCACGCCTGAAAAGGGCGTTCCTTCTTCGGCCATGCCGCGCACCGCCGGCTCCGCGATGTGGCGCAGTACCCACTCTTTCATCCCTTCGTCGAGCATTTCGTCGGTGGAATATACGCCCATTCCGCCAGTATTCGGGCCCGTGTCGCCTTCCCCAATCCGCTTGTGGTCCTGCGCCGGGGCCAGGGGCGCCACATGCTTGCCATCGGTGAGGCAAAGAAAACTGACCTCATCGCCCTCAAGGAACTCCTCGATCACCACCTGCTCTGTT
>CAZJZM010000296.1:0-1533 GCA_964550485.1 Microcaldota archaeon
GAAAAGAAGTTCCTGGCGCAGGCATTGGCGAAAATCGGCGGAGCGGCCACCCTGCAAATCATGGGGACGGAGAAGGACGATTCCCTCCGGCAAGCGGAGCAGAAGGTCAAAGCCGGCATCGCCCGCCGGGAAAGCCCCAGCGCGGTTCGGATGGACGCCTCGTTGAACGACTTCGCCCACCTGCGGATTCACCTGCGCGGTCGCCGCGGTTTGGAGGGAATTGTCCGCGAGGAAGTGGAAGCATCCCTTGGCGCGCGCGGCAAGTTTCGCGTTGCCGGCGGCGGGAAGGGACTGGTGGCGATTACGCCGCTGGCGCCATTCAGCCTGGCGGACATTTACGCGATGCGCTGTTTTGGCACCGTCGGCTTTGTTCTGGGCGAAGCGCCGCTTGGCAATGAGGCGGACAACATGGACGCCTTGGCTGCGGTGATCGCGTCGCCCTCTTCGCGGCGGATTTTGGAAACGCTCACTGAGGGGACAATCCGGTATCGCCTGAATTTTCCCGGACTTGGCCACCAGCGCAGCGCGGTGCGCTTGCTTGCCAGCCGGGTCTTCGAGTTGTGCCCGGCGTTGTTGAACGACGCGCGGAATGTGACCTGGACGATGGACATCTGCGCGGACGCGCGCAGCCAATGGGTGGAATTGCGCCCGAACGTGACACCCGACCCGCGCTTCTATTATCGCCGCAAGGACGTGCCGGCGGCGTCGCATCCGCAACTGGCGGCCTGCATGGCCCGCCTGGCTGGGCGCGTCGAGCACGAGGTTATCTGGGACCCGTTCTGCGGGTCTGGCTTGGAACTGATCGAAAGCGCCTTGCTGGGCGGCGTGGAGCGTATTCACGGAACCGACCGTAGCGCCGCCGCTATCGCCATCGCCCGCGACAATTTCGCCGCCGTGACGGCCCTCGCAGTTCCCACGGAGTTGACGTGCTGCAATTTTCGCGATTTTGCCACGCGCACCGGTTTGCGGCCTGGCAGCGTCACGTTGATCATTACCAATCCGCCCCTGGGTATGCGCGTTCCGGTCGCGGACCTGCGCGGGCTCTTTTCCGAGCTTTTTGCGGTGGCCGCCACGGTGCTTCAACCGGGCGGGAGGCTGGTCCTGGCCAATCCCCTGTCCAAGAGTCCGCTTCCTCCGTCGCTGGAATTGGAGTTCCAACAGCCCGTTGATTTTGGCGGGTTCGATTGCCGGCTGGAGAAGTATCGCAAGCGGGGGTGAGAAGCCCAAATCTGGCCTGAGGTTCATTCCACGCCTGCGTGGTTCGATGGATGCTGTAGAGGAATGACAAAGTGCGGTTGGCGAGACGCCAGCCGCGGCTACCGAGACGGTCGCGCTCCCCGAGCCATGAAATTCGGCGGCTAGGGCGAGGATTGGAAAGAAGGCGTCGAAGCGGGGTTGGAAAAAAATCGTTCGCAAATCTGAGCACGGCACGCTTCTTGCGTTATCCACAACTGCGTGTCTCACCAATCCGCGTGTGCGGCTTGGGCGGGGTCCGGATCGCGCTCAACGACCGGACCCCGTTTCGCTTTAAAG
>CAZJZM010000297.1:0-1526 GCA_964550485.1 Microcaldota archaeon
CGAAGCGCCTTCCAGCGCATACTGCTGATAACTTCCCATTGGAAACATGCTCCTTACGGCACGACCCGAGTTTGCGCGGCCATGGGACCGCAGTTCAACGTTTCGCGTCGAACAGCTCTCGCGAACCACCTCGAACAGACCACCCAACAGCTCTCCGCCGCGGGTTGTCCATGTGGACCCTCTGCTTAGGACTGGCTCTGGTTATAGCCGGTAATCGCCGAGTACAACTCATTGACCTGGCTAAGTTGAGAGGGCAGCATCTGCAGAGTTTCATTCGCACTGTTCAGTTCAGTCGTCAGGCTTTTTGACTGCGCAGAGATCAGTGAATCCTCTCTGGATATATCGGCATTCAGCGTGGATTCAATACTGCTGTTTGAACTCGTGGCAAGCGAAATTATTCCCGTGGAATTGCTGCTGCCGGCGTTGGTCAGCATTTGATTGAACGTGACTCCCCAACTATTCGCATTCTGAAACAGCCCCTGCACACCGCTGTAATCAGAATTCAATAATGAATCCAGGGCATTCACATCCAGCGAAAGTGAACCGTCGTTATTGACGCTAATGCCAAGAGCCGAAAGGCTCCCGATATCCGACGATGCGTTGTAATTGAGCGCCTTGGTGGTGGGGGTCGTGGCATCGACAATACTCGATGTCACCTCCATCGTCCCATTGGTGTCTCCAGTTTGAGAGACAATGGAAAGCCCCTGTGTGCCGTTGCCGCTGGTAAGCACCGTGGCGTTGACGCCAAGGTTTGACGCACTGATCGCGGTGGCAAGACTGGCCAGCGTGTTGCTGCTCGAATCCAGGGTGAATGTCTGCGGAGCGCTGGTCCCGAATGAAACCACCACCGAACCGGAGAGCTTATCGTTAGTGGCCTCAGAGGCGGTGAGGTTTCCCAGGACGCCGCTGGCGTCGGTCAGCGCGCTGAAACTCAAGGGCGTGGGCGCGGTGGTCTTGAGTCCGGAAGTTACAACCAGCGCTCCGGCCGTGCCCGCCGTCTGCGACGCCAGGGTCAGCGTCGACGCTCCGTTCGCGGTCACAACGGCCGCAGTGACGCCGATGTTCTTCGCATTGATGGCCGCCGCCAACCCGGCTATCGAGTTGTCGGAGGAAAGGGTGAACGTCTGCGCGGCCGCCGTGCCGACCTGGATGGCGATCGATCCCGAAAGCGTGGTAGTGGAAGAGGTGGAAACAGCGTCGACATACCCGTTTGGATTAACCAGGTTGATGCCTCCCAAAATATCCTGCTGCAACATGCTCAGGGTCGGAGAGCCATAGAGCGGGGCAACCGTGTTGGAGGAACTCAGCTGCTCCTGTGCATTCATCGCGCTGACCAGAGAGTTATAGTCGCTCACCAGACTGTTGACCGTGCTCTCCACACCGGAGTTGTAATTACCGATCACCACCTGCACCGGAGTGTCGGAAGTGGCCAGCAACTGAAACGTCAGGCCAGGAATCAGGCCACTTACAGTGTTCGAGGAGGTAGTCAGCTTGACGCCATCCACCGTCAGCGAAGCGTTTGCACC
>CAZJZM010000298.1:0-1523 GCA_964550485.1 Microcaldota archaeon
TCTTTGGTCTGCGCGGGGGACGGAAGAATTTGATTTTGATTATTTTAAATCCGGCGACTATGAACACGCTGTTTATAAAAAAGTCCTTTCTGAGAATATTTCCAAGGTCCTCTATCCTTCTGACAATATAAGCCGGGGGAGGGAACTTCGTCTTAAGCAGGAATATTTTTTTTCAGCGGCAGCCATAGCGGATATTATAAGACGTTTTAAAGTTGAAAATTCAGATTTGAAAGATTTACCTCAGAAGATTGTCATCCAGCTTAATGACACCCATCCCACCCTGGCGATTGTAGAACTGATGCGGTTATTGGTTGATGAATATTCTATGCAATGGGCACAGGCCTGGGACATTACTCAAAAAGTGTTTGCTTATACCAACCATACCATCATGCCCGAGGCCCTGGAATGCTGGCCGGTGGATATGTTTGAAAACCTTCTCCCGCGCCATATGCAGATCATTTACGAGATCAACGCTCAATTTTTAAAAAGCATGGCCCAGCGCTATCCGGGGGACAATGACCGTCTGTCTCGGATGTCTTTGATTGAGGAAGGCGCGCCCAAAAGGGTTAGGATGGCCTTCTTAGCGGTCATCGGCAGTTGTTCCGTCAATGGTGTTTCAGCGCTGCACTCGGACCTTCTGAAAAAGCATTTATTTAAAGATTTTTATGAATTGTCTCCCGAGAAATTTAATAATAAAACCAATGGGATCACCCAAAGACGCTGGCTCCTGAAAGCAAACCCTCGACTATCTTCTTTGATTACCAAGACCATTGGTGATCAATGGGTCACCCATTTAGATCAATTAGAAAAACTGAATGCCTTCAAGTCCCAAAAAGATTTTTGCCGGCAATGGTTTGATATTAAACAGCAAAATAAAAATGTTTTGAGCGCGATCATCAAGTCCGGCACGGATATCAGCGTTGACCCTCAATCCATTTTTGATGTGCAGGTCAAACGCATCCATGAATATAAGCGTCAGCTGTTGTTTGCGTTTTATATTATTTCCCAATATTTGCGCATTAAGAATGACTCTAAGGCGTTTATTTATCCGCGCACCTTTATCGTTGGAGGCAAGGCCGCTCCTTCGTATATGATGGCTAAATTAACGATTAAGTTCATTAATAGTATCGCTGATGTTATTAACCGGGATAAAACGGTGAATAGTAAAATCCGTTTGGTCTTTTTGGAGAATTATCGGGTCTCCTTGGCGGAAAAGATTTTTCCTGCCAGCGATTTATCCGAGCAGATTTCAACCGCTGGGACCGAGGCTTCGGGAACAGGGAACATGAAGTTTATGGTCAATGGGACTTTAACGGTAGGCACCCTGGATGGTGCCAATGTGGAAATGGCGCAAGTGCTGGGAGAGGAGAATATCTTTATTTTTGGGCTAAAAGCCACAGAAGCGGAAGCTTTGAAAAATAGAGGATATAATCCAATGGACTATATTGGGCGCAATGGTGTGTTGCGGGAAATTTTTAAACTTATGGGGGAGAATTTTTTTGAGCCCCATATTCCAGGGCTGT
>CAZJZM010000299.1:0-1522 GCA_964550485.1 Microcaldota archaeon
GCCCGGCCGCGGGCCAGGGATCGCTGGGTATTGAAACCCGCAAGGACGACGCCGCAATTATGGCCGCGGTTGATTTTCTTAACCATCGCGAAACCCGTTTTGCTGTCACTGTCGAGAGGGCCGCTCTGGCTGCTCTGGGCGGCGGGTGTCAGGTTCCTATCGGTGTTCATTGCAGGTTGCGGCCGGCTCAAGCCGGGGAAGGGGATTGGGAGGTTTTTGGCGTTGTGGCTGCACCCGAAACCGGTTTGGCCGTGCGCGTCTTCCATAGCGAACCGCAGACAGATTGCGATGCGGTTGCGCTCGGCCAGTTGATCGCGCGGAGACTCTTCGAAGCCGGCGCAGGCCCCCTGCTTGAGGCTTCCAGCGGAGTGGGGAAGTGACGCTGCCTCCGCTTGCAGGCAGGCGGGTGCTGGTCACCCGCGCCGCGCACCAGGCCGGCAAACTGAGTGACGGGTTGCGCACTCTGGGCGCCGTGCCGATCGAGGTGCCAGTACTGGAAATTCGTCCTCCGGCCAGTTTCGAGCCTCTGGATACGGCCTTGAAAAGCCTCGCATCCTACGATTGGCTGGTTCTGACCAGCGCCAATACCGTTCGGGCGCTGGCCGAAAGGTCCGCTTTTCTTGGGGTTGAATTGGGCAGGTTCGCCTCGCTCAAGGTCGCGGCGGTGGGAAGCGCAACCGCCAAAGCAGCACGCGAAGCCGGATTCGCAGTTACTTTTGTCCCAGAATCATACTTGGCCGAAAGTTTGGTTATGGGACTGCCTGGGGATGTCTCGGCCCAGAGAATTCTCCTGGCCCGCGCGGAGATCGCCAGAGACGTGGTGCCCGATTCTCTGCGCCACGCGGGAGCGATTGTCGATGTGGTCGATGCCTACCGGAATGTGCTGCCCGAGGCCGCGCCGGAGCAGCTTCGCGCTGCTCTCGCCGGGGGGATTGACGCCGCCACCTTCACCAGCTCCTCCAGCGCAACGCATCTGGCCGATGCCGCCCGCGAGTCTTGCATCCCGTGGCCGTTCGCCGGAGTGCCTGCCGTATCGATTGGGCCAATCACCAGCCAAACGCTGCGCGAACTGGGCTGGGAGCCCGCTATCGAAGCGAATCCCTCCGATATTCCGGGGCTGATCGCCGCGCTCGTGTGCTTTTTTCAGCGGAAGGCTGCGAGCGAGCGCACGGCAAAAAAGTCGTCATCCTGAGCGGATTTCGGTGCGGCGCCGGCGCCCCAGCGACAGGTCTTCACCGCTGTGGTGGCTGGGCGCCAAACGCAGTCGAAAGCCTGCCCTGAGCGAAAGCGAAGGGGACCTGCGGTTGCACCTGCCGTTGTTCTCTTACGCTCTATCTACGACTCCCAGATCTTGTCCTTCGACGTGCAGAGCGGTTCCAGGTTGCATCGGTCGCACTTGGGCTTGCGGGCCTCGCAGACCTGGCGGCCGCGCTGGCTGATCTGGTGGGAGAAACCGATCCAGCGGCCCGGCGGCAGGATTTTCGTCAGCTCCTGCTCGACCTTCTGCGGCGTGTCGCCCTTG
>CAZJZM010000300.1:0-1522 GCA_964550485.1 Microcaldota archaeon
CGAATCGCCTGCGCGCCGATGCCGATGCAGCGCTGATGGCCAGTATGGGGATCGCATGGAACGTGTAAGGAAGCCCAAGCAGATTCAAGTCGAACAGATCACGATTGCAGTCGCCGATCTGATTTTTCTTCGTCGCAATCCTCAGTATCTGACCCCGCACCAGATGGAGGCACTCAAGGCAAGCATCACGCGCGACGGTTTTCTGGCGCCGATTCTGGTTCGCCGCAAAGGGAAGAAGTACGAGATACTTTCCGGCAATCATCGTGCAATGGCCGCAAACGAGTTGGGATTCAAAACTGTGCCGGCACTCTGCGGACGTTTTACCGAGCAGCAAGCCAAGCGCATCGCCATCAATCTCAATACGGTCCACGGCGATCCAACGGCTGAATTGCTGGTTCCATTTCTCGCGGAGTTGGATGAAGAGTTACTCTCGACAATCCATCTGGACGAGTCGATGAGATCTGAGATTGCTGCGTTGGATGCGAATATGGCGGAACTATTTGCCAGAATGGAACCTCCAGATGCATGGAACATCGAAAGCGTCCAATCCAATATCGGGAAATGTGTCTGCCCGCTCTGCGGAAAACATCACATTTGCGGTAACACTCGGCAGACCGACGGAGTACAAGCGGGCAAAGACAATCCTCGATAAGGGAAGGCACCCGACATTTATCGGGCGGGACACAGTCGAGCGTAACGCAAAACAGGGAGGTCTCCTGTTCGCCACAGTCGAGGGCAACGACGCGGCGGTCGCTCTGATCGGAATGAGAAACGGGACGCTGTTAGTTCTGAACGTACTGCCTGAGTTTCGCGGATGTGGCGTTGGCGGAAAGTTTCTGGCATATCTGATGCCAAACTTCGCCCGCGTGGTAGAGTCGGCAATCCCCTATTTCATACAGCATGGATACGTCCAGCTTGGCCATCTCAAACAAGGACGAAGTCTAAAAACAGCGATCATGGTGCGGGAAGGGTTGCTCAACATAGCTGGCAAGTTGCAGCGGACACATGGGCGCAGATGTCCATGCTCGGAGTGTATAGACCTAGCTGTCCCGCCATCGGTATTGGCGAAACGAACGAACATGGCATGCGCAGAATCCAATGATAGTATCCCGGAATCGCCCAGAGCGAAGGCGACGAAGTCACACAATCAACCAACTCCACCACTCCGAGAATCTGACCCCGCCGCACAATGTTAGGGTTGAGACCCAAAGTAGTGCATATATTCAGGTTAATCTTTGAGCCAGCGTGGATGAGCAGTGGTCCCCTGTATGAAGTTTTCCAGGAGCGGTTTTCGACATCCTTGCCGAGCGTAAAGATCGCCTCAGCCCAGTGCGCATGTAGAGTGATGCATCTCACGGCTATTCCTCCAGTGCATTGCAAAACGCCAGGCGCGGCGGAGCTTGTTATTTGTAACCGAGTTTGATTTTGCAGCCGTCGCACAATCCCTTGCTATCGATGTGCTCGCTTGGGGAGTGGGTTGCAGCCAATTCAACCTCACACTCTTCGCAGGTGACGGACCAGG
>CAZJZM010000301.1:0-1278 GCA_964550485.1 Microcaldota archaeon
CGGAATAGCGATCCTGGCGTTTATTGCTCATCGGCTCGGGCCGTCACTCAATGTCTCTGGTCCTCGATTCGGGGTCAAAGGCACGCCATTCCTGTCAGTCTTACGTCCAAAGAATGTACCCGCCAAAGCCCGCACATGGCCCGACCGCGCCCTAGCCGGATACAATAGGGTTCTACGCTGCGGCAACCGGGCGGTACACGATTTTTTCTTGAGATTTGGAGCAGGTGCACGTGAGAGGCATGATCCGCCGCGGTCTGCGGCTTAAGTTGGTTGCAGCACTTGGTATCGCATTGGCGATGCCCGCGCTGACCGTGGTTGAGGCGCACGCGCAAGCATCAACATCAACTGTGCTGGCTCTCGGAACCCAGAGTGGATGCACGCAGGCCCTAACGGTCACCGTCACCTCAAATGCGCAGCCGGTGACGACAGGCAGCGTGACCATCGAAGACGATCTGAATGGCACTGAAGTGGATCTGGCCACTGTGGCCCTGAATGCTCAAGGCACCGCCAGCTCAACGGTATCGCTGACGGCTGGCAGCCATACCCTGGCTGCGGTTTATGCAGGTAACGCCAGCTACCAGGCTTCGACCTCTGCAACGGAGACGACTGCGAATATCACCTCTTCGTGCGAATTTACAGTTTCCGCCTCTCCGGGCACGCTGTCTCTTACCCCCGGCCAAACGGGAACAGTTGCGGTTTCCGTGACCAGTTATCTGGATTTCACATCCACGCTGTCGGCTCCGCTGTTTGTGACCCTCTCCTGCTCCGGCCTGCCCGACCAGTCTTCGTGCGCGTTTACCCCGGAGAACGTTGAAATTCTGCCTAACGCCACAGCTCCGCTCACCAGCTCAATGGTCCTTATCACCCAGGCTGCGTCTTCAGCCTCGATAGTTCATCCTCGCGCCAACTCCAAAGCTTGGGCGTTTTTGCTGCCTGGCGCTCTAGGGTTGGGCGGCCTTGCCTGGGGAGCGCGCCGTCGCGCATGGCTCAGCCGGCTTTCTCTGCTTGCATTGCTCGGATTGGTGGCCACCATGGGCACAACAGCCTGCAACCCGCGCTACGACTACGAACACCACGGCCCGCCCCCGAATCCGGCTACGCCTGCCGGCACGTACACGGTAATCGTCACCGCTCAGTCCAGCAACGGCATTACCGCCGTTACCAATTCCACCAGTTTGGTACTGACGGTCCAGTAATCCAGGCCACATGAGCCGCTGGCATCCCCTTCCCGCGGAACTCTACGCGCTGGTCGAGCACACGCCGGCAACGGTGTTGCTG
>CAZJZM010000301.1:1288-1522 GCA_964550485.1 Microcaldota archaeon
CGCGGAATCGGCCAGCGGAACGCCCGATGCAACAGAGCCTCGCCCCGACGGGGAAACTCATCCAGAATCCATCTCCAGCCTCTTCACCGCGCCCCAGCGCATCTTGATAGCCAACCAGTCGGAGGAACTTCCGGCTCTCTTCTCAGAGATTGAGAACGCCGTCGCAGCCGGCCATTATGCAGCGGGCTATTTCACCTACGAGTGCGGCGTCTGCTTTGAACCGACGGTTGGCAA
>CAZJZM010000302.1:0-1518 GCA_964550485.1 Microcaldota archaeon
TGGCCTGGCTGGCGCTCATACCGTACCAGACGCAAGCACATTGGAATTTGCTCAAGGGCGCGCTTCGAAATCCCGAAGCAACCTAAACGGAAAAAACTCGCGAAGCCGGGAGGCTCCGCGAGTCGATCCGAAAAAACGCCCGGTTACTGCTTGGCGCCGAGCTTCTGCGCAGCGATGGAGCCGGCCGCGCCATCCTTGTCGGCGTCCTTCACCTTGGCCCACAGCGTGCGCGCATCTTCCAGCTTGCCTTGCGCTACGTACAGATCGGCAAGGTCCAGTTGCGCCACGCCGGCCGGCACGGTATCGGAAGGTTTGGCGGCCAGGGCGGTGTAAATCTCGATTGCCTGGGCGTCGCGCGCCGACTGGTGATAGAGGCCGGCAAGAGCCAGTTTGGCCAGGCTGGAGAGGTTGCGGTCCCAAGCACCGGCTGCGGTCTTCAACTCCGTCTCGGCAGAGGCAGTCTGGCCCAGTTCCTGGTAGGTGACGCCGGCAAAATAGTGGGCTTTGGCGCCCTCAGGGAGCCAGCCATATTGCTGGGCCACTGCGGCAAACTGCTGGTTGGCGGCCTTGGAACGCTCGGCGGCGGAAGCATAGACTCCAGTTTCAGCCGGAGCGCCGGGCTGCGCCAGAGGCGCAACGTAGGTGTCCAGAGCCGCGCTGAGAGCGGTATTGGCAGCGGACGAGCGCACATTCCAGACAATCAGCGAGCCGCCGCCTACGATAACAACCACGGCAGCAACAATCACCCAACGAACAACACCGGAACGGTGACCGCTCAGCCAACTGACACTGCTGGCAGTGGCTTCGGCAAAGCTATCCTTCTTGAGGGCATGACGGGTTTGAGTATCCACGGGGTCTTTTCTTGTCCTTCTTGATCGACTTGCAGGCGGGTCCGTAAGGGTTGAGGCACTGCGACTGCAACCCTATTAGTCTATCAGCGCGCCGAGAGCAGCGTCCACCGCGCGGAAGCGATCCCTGGCCTAACGCTTGGCTGCCGGCGCCGCCGAACGCAGATTGCGGATCAGGTCGATGGCGCTGTTCAGAACCGGGCGGTCCATTACTACCTCTAGCCCTTTGTCAAGCAGCATCTCGACAAAGTCGGTAAGGAATAGACTGCGGGATTTCGCTTCGCGGACGATTTCGTCGGAGACCGTGATGGTGACTTGCATGAATGGAGCGCCTCCCCATGCGTTCATCGGCAGGAATCTCCGCTGCATTAGGGACTGCCCGCTGCACACAGAGGACTGCGGCTGGAATCGGCCGGGCTGGCAGCACCCCCAAGGCCGGGTGCCTCATCCTTGAGGCGTTTTTGTTATTGCGCCAAGGGTGGGAAAGCGACACCCTCCATCGTCCTCGCTCATGTGCAAGCAGCGGATCTCGTGCCCCCATCGCACTTCTGGCGCGGGAAAGCGGCAAAATATCCGTGCGGTGCCGCCTTTCCCTTGCCGGTTGTCCCGCCGGGACGATAGGCTAGCGTCATGTATGAGGATTTCCACGTAGCCGACCGCTGGAGCGGCG
>CAZJZM010000303.1:0-1514 GCA_964550485.1 Microcaldota archaeon
GCCGTTCCGCGGACGCGATCGGCGCGGCTAACTCCGACGACATGCGGGCCGCCGTGTAGGGGACGTCCGCCATCCGGGGCCGGAGCCGTCCGTAAGATTCCGCCATTTCTATTAACTTCCGCTCAAAGTCGATGAGGTCGAACCGCAGGCCATACCTGGAACAGTACTCGGGAACGGCCCCGCTGTCGAGGTACAGTACGGGCAGGCCACAAAGCATCCCCTCAATGTGGTGCATACCCGCCGCTTCGTTCCTCGTCGCGGTGAGATAGACGTGGTGGCTTTTGATGATCCTCGCCAATTCGGGACCGCGCAAGGGCGGGACCACCCGCGCATTCCTGAAGCGCAGGCCTTTGGGAAGATTGCCCACAAAGGTAAATTCGAAGAGCCCGGAAAAGGGCTCGGTTGAAAGAAGGAGATCTAACCGCTCATATATATCAAACCCTTTTGTATATTCAGGCGACCAGTGGTGAGTGATAATCTTCAGCTTTTGGCCGGGCTCCCGGTCGGTCCTCCCATTTTGGTTAAAGAGGCGCTCGTCCGCGCCGTTCAGGATTACCGAATGGGGGCGCTCCCGGTCAAAACCCTGTTCGAAAAAAAGATCCCGAAGGAAAGTGCTGATGAAAACCGTATGGTCGCAAAAGCGATTCACTGCGAGCGTCTTCGCGTTGTCGTGGCCATATCCCTTGTGCTCATCGCAGGTGTTGATCCTGTGGACAACGACGGTAGTGGGATAACGGCCAAGATAGGCGCGAAGGGCACCCGCCTCCAAGCTCGCGATGTCCTGACCGGGGTCCGTCAGCACCACGACATCGACAGGACCGCTGAGATCGAAGAGCGTGGTGTGGCCTGCCCTCTCCAGGTACTCCTTGATAATGACGAGGAACTGGTTGAGTCCCCCGGAGGAGTTATTCGAAATTTCGGTATTGATGTTGATTCGCATCTGGCCCTCACATCCTCCCCCGAGGATGACCCGCTTTGTGGCAATCGTTCTTTCGGGAAAGCTTTTCATATTGTTCCACATGGTGATATTAATATGTTACCATTAGGAACTATTATAGCGACAGGGGATGTGCTTGTCAAGAAATTTCGCGCCGGGTGCGTTGTAACCGCTTCTTGACAAACTTCGCCGCAGAAATTAGACTTGGGGCATGAACCGTTCCCTGAATGAAATGACCTGGCCCGAGGCGGAGAAGCGCTTTTCGCCTTCCACCATATTTTTTATTCCAGTGGGCAGCACAGAACAACATGGCCCGCACCTTCCCTTCGGCACGGATTACTTTCAGGCCTGCGCCGTCGCCGGGCGTATGGCGGAGGCGTGCGATGGCGTGGTGCTGCCAGGCATCCCTTTCGGATATTCTGAGAACCATATGAGGTTCAAGGGAACTATCTCCATTCCAGGGATGACGCTAAAGGCGGTTGTGGAAGCCCTTTGCCTGAGCATCTTCCGGCATGGCGGCAGGAAGGTCGTTCTCCTCAATTCCCACGGTGGCAATATACCCGCACTTTCATTAACC
>CAZJZM010000304.1:0-1512 GCA_964550485.1 Microcaldota archaeon
CTGGCTAGCAGGTTGGCCTTGGCAACGCCGTTCTGATCCTTGTAGGGCAGCAACTCGACGCGCCAATCCTGCGCTTCCAGAAAGCGTGAAACCCACTCCAGCAAGGGCAGGTTCGAGGCTGCCGAGGGGGTAGGAATGGCAACCAGTGCGTGCAGAATCTCCTGAGCGGTCATTGCAGCCTTTCTATCCCAGCGACAAAAACGCGAGGCCGCGCCGGTGCGGCGATGAAGTAGGCGATCTCCCGGTAATCAGTGAACTCATGGATCAGGAAATCGGCATCCTTTCCAGTCTCCAGCGATCCGATGCGATTGCCTAGCCCCAAACTCCAAGCCGCATTGATTGTAGAGGCTGCCAGTGCCTCGGCGGGAGAAAGTCCCATCTTGAGACACGCCAGAGAAAGAATGAAAGGCATCGAGGCAATCGGCGAAGAGCCGGGATTGAAGTCGGTAGCCAAGATAAGCGCCAGTTCCAGTTCGATCATCTTGCGCGCGGGGGGATATTCGCTGCGTCCCAAGGCAAAGACCGAACCTGGCAGCAGGACCGGCTGCACATGGGATGCTTTCAGTTGAAGCAGAGTCTCTTCGGTCACGGTCTCCAGATGATCGGCGGTCGATGCGCCTAACTCGGCGGCTAACTCGGCTCCCGTGCCGGGTCGAAACTGCTCGGCGTGAACGCGCAGGCGCAGGCCATGACGCTGGGCCGCTGTAAGCACGATGCGCGTCTCTTCGACGGTAAAGGCGTGATCGTCGCAGAAGGCGTCGCAATACTGCGCCAAACCAGCCGCTGCGACCTCGGGAACCAGCTCTTCGGAAATCCAGCGAACGTATTCGGAGCGGCGGTGGGCGAACTCCGGCGGAACGGTGTGCGCGGTGAGCAGCGTTGGGACGATTCGGGCTGCTCCTTCTTCGTTGAGCCGGGCCAGCACGCGCAGTATGCGCAGTTCCGTCGCGCGATCCAAGCCATAGCCGGATTTGGCTTCGATGGTGGTTGTGCCCGTCCGCAGCATCCAGTCTCGATGCTTCCGGGCGATGGCTAACAATTCGTCTTCCGAAGCCGCGCGGGTTGCATGGACGGTGCTCAAAATGCCGCCCCCGGCTGCGGCGATCTGCTGATAAGTGGCTCCGTCGATGCGTTGCTCGAACTCTGCGGCGCGATTACCGGCAAAGACCAGGTGCGTATGTGCGTCCACAAAGCCGGGAGTTACGCATCGGCCCTGTGCGTCAATCACCACCGCGTCCGACGGAATTTTTGACCGGAGTTCGGTGGAGGGGCCAACAGCGACAATGTGACCGTCTTCGACCAGCAGTGCCGCGTCTTCGATCATGCCCAGTGAGCGCAGTTCCCTTCCCACACGCGGACGCGCCGGACCGGCGAGCGTGACCAACTGGCCGATATTGACGACAGCAACAGAGCTTCCCACGGCTACTTCTCCGCCATGGGCATCGCGATTCCCTGCTCGCGTGCGGTCTTGCGCGCCAGTTCATAGCCCGCATCGGCGTGGCGCACCACGCC
>CAZJZM010000305.1:0-1510 GCA_964550485.1 Microcaldota archaeon
GGCGGGCAGTTGACGCTGGATGGTGAAATTGTAGTTGTAGGCGCTGGGGGTGGTAAAATTGGGACTAAACACATTCAAGGTCAATGGGTAATCGGCACTGAAATTCACGTTGGTGCTTCCCCGTGGGGGAGGAGTATAGGGAAATCTATTGGAAAGCGCGGCCGTACCCACCCCCACGATATTCCCGTTGGCGCCCCGCTGGGGAATATACGCGGCGTAGGGGTTAGCAAAACCTGGGGTTCCCCCTACGTCACCGGCGCCGAAGTCGGTAAGGGAGAAAGGAGGCGCTTGCAGGTTTTCGAGGGTGACTTCCTCCTCGATTTGATTGTAATAGATTCCGAACCCCCCACGGATGCTCCATTTACGCCCACTGTCAGGACTCCAAGCAAATCCGAGGCGCGGAGCAAAATGCCGCATGGAGTAACCATAAGTGGATTCGGAGATGCCCGAGTCCCCGGGGAAGAGCAATCCCGGAGGCGCGGTGGGGTAAACTGTGGATTGCACTCCGGGACGGTAGGCATTCACCGCCACGCCGCCGTTGAAAATGTCATTCTGGGGAGTATTGATCTGCCATCCCAGCCCGTAAGTCAGGGTAAGATTCTGGCGGACTTTCCATTGATCTTGGAAATAAGAATAGTATTCCTGCGTCCGAGCATCAATGAAACCGCCGCTGGTCTGCTCGTAGAGGTCAGGAATTCCCAACAGGAAATCTGCCCCCTGATCGCCCGTGCTGAACTGGCCCGTTCCGGAGAACGAAAAGTATCCATTGTTCACAAAATAGAAGGGGTTTTTAACCTCGGCGCGGCGCATGTCAAACCCCATCTTGAAAGTGTGGGGCCCGGCAATCCACGTGAAATTGTCACTTGCCTGATAGGTCTGATCAATGCGTGGCTGGGGCCCCTGATAGCTGAACCCGAACTCGCAAGCCCCAGCGGGGGGCTCGTAGCTCGGCATATTGATGCAGGGCAAACTCGCTCCCGACGGTCCACTCTGCGGGGTGATACTGAACCCGAAGCTGGAGGGCTGAACGGATTGTACAGGATTAATGGTGTTGAAGCCGACACGCGCCTCATTAAACATGTTCGTTCCGAGGGTATGGTTCCAGGTCAGATTCATGTTTTGAACACGCTCGGTCTGTTGCTGGGCAAAGCCCGGTAGCGAACCCCCGTCAAAGGACTCGTCATCCACGTCGCTGTCGTTTTCAATAAACCAGTACCCAGAGAGCGAATCTTTTGGGGTAAAGGTGTGGTCGATCCGGGTGATATATTGATATTCCTTGTTGACGGAAATGGGGTTCCACGAAAAGGTGTTTGTCCCCGTATTGGGGGGCGGCATGTAAGCCTTGATCAGGTTGACCGCAGGGGTGCTGAAGTCCACGGAAGGGATATGACCGGTGGGAAAGAGCGTTGAATACAACGTACCGGCGGGATACGTCTTTTCATCTTCACCCACCAGGGGGAAGGGCGAAGCAGTTGGTGCCTGCGTGATCGGATTCACCGCCACATTAATA
>CAZJZM010000306.1:0-1503 GCA_964550485.1 Microcaldota archaeon
CCTCATTCTATTGGAGATCGCCGCAGATTCGTCGTGGCTAAGGGGTTACGAGTGTTCCCAGGACGCTTCTGTTGAGGCGCCATTGCCTTCAAATGAGAAACCGCCATCCGGAAGATGGCGGTTCCGTGTTTAAGACTTCAGCTAGCCTCTCAGGCGGCCCTTTCGACGGCGAGGACTCGACGACTCGGCGAATTGAATGGACCGGAACATTCGATCTAGAAACCTGCCTGTTCCTCGATCAGTTCCGCCCGCGCCACCTGAACCCGCGCCAGCGCAACCGGCTCGCAGTAATGGGCAGCCACAATTCCGGCTGCCTTGTCTTCGTCAAGATACGGCTTCGCCGCAGCCAGTTTGATGGTGGACTGCGAGGCCATCCGCGCCACGGCTGACTTGCTCGAAATGGACTGCACCAGGGCCAGCATGGCGGCCGTTACCGCTCCCACGGCCTGGATGGCGGCGAGCGCATGCTGCTGGCTGGCGGGATTTACGATTCTGGCTGCCTGCAGAGTGGCTGCATTCACCTGCTGCTGCAAAACCACGACTTGGGCCTGCAATTGGCCCAGCGCGGTTGCGGACGGATTAGCCAGATAGGCTTTGGCCTGCGAGACGAGCAGCGTGGATGCCGCATCGAAGCCGATGGTTGCGGCTACAAAGATGGGAGCATCGGCCGGCGCGAGCAGTGCGGCACTGGAATCGACGGCGGCCACGGCGCTTTCAAGGGCGGGGGTCCAGTTCACGATGTCCTGCGCCACGGTGACTCCGCTGCAGCCGCCAAGGAAGGGAAGCTGCAACAGGAGGGCGACGAGCGCCCAGGCGCCCAACCTGCTGGTGGAATTGCCGGCAGGCGCGGGGGATGGGGAGGGGTCGCGAGCAAGCAGGCCCAAAAGCGCCGTGGCCAGCGCGCCGGCGAGGGTGACGACCGAGCCGCTACCGGCATTTCCGAGCGTGATGCCCTGCTGGCTCAATACGCCGGCAATGGTCACAACCGCGATGAGCAGGCCTGCGGCTGAGGTCTTGGGATGGGTCCAGATATTCGAGATTGCATTCATTTTGAAAGGCGCTCCTTACAGTCGTTTTTTTTACCTGTGCTTCAAAACTTCACACCTAGAGTTACGAGGAAGCTCTTCAATTGCGGCCACGCGGCGCGCAGGTCGGCCGCGGCTTCCATGTCGAGAGGAATGTTGAGGGGGTTGGCGGCGGCGCCGGCTGCCTCGGCCAGCGGCTTCTCCAGCGCACCGGCCAGCACGGCAAGCGCAGCCACAACGGTCGGCGCCGCATGCACGGCGGACTCTCCTGCGTGCGCCAGCCACTTCAGGGCGTCTTCCGCACCAATTTCGATGCCCTTTTCGATATTCACAAGGATTTTGGCCATTTCCGCGATGCCTCAATCTGCCGGCGGCCGGGCCATGCTCTAACCCGGCCGCCGATTCAGGATCGGCTGCTCTCGCGGTCCCTGGGCTGCCGTGGTAGCGGCAGATGCCGGCGAAGAAGTTCAGCCACCCA